>JAICXG010000095.1 GCA_025980625.1 Chthoniobacterales bacterium | reverse complement strand
CTTGGAGTGAGCGCATTTTGCCGGCCCTGGCAGTGAGTTTCCTCGCCGCCGCGATCGCCGCACCAAGCTCCTGATGATCAGCCGCGCTGATCATAACCGGCGCCTCTGCAGGCCGCGCCGGCTGCCCTCTCTCCGCGACCGGGATTGATAAGAGGCGCAGCGTTCCAGTCCGCCTTCGCGGTTGTGCCATTCGCAGAACCAGCCACAGCGCGGCACCCAGAAAAAGGATCAAAAGTATAGTTATCACAGACATAGTTATCTCCATTTAGGCACCGGCCTTATAACTGTCGGTCCGACTAACGGAAGAGAAAGCCCATCTTTGGATGGTTTCTCGCTATCTCTCGAAATCTTACCGCCCGGCCACGCCGTGTCTTTCGTTTTCGCAAGTGGCGCGCAAGCTTGATGAACAGCTGCCTGATCGCGGCATACAAATCGACATGAACGGCTCGGCTGTGCACATCGCGCCCGGGCAGGGCGAGTCGGGCACTGGCCGAGAAACAGCGCCTGGCACCATTATGCCGGCGCAAAACAATATCAGCCGCGAGCGCGTCATTCGCGAAGCGCTGCACCGGCGTGATCTTCTTACGCACGAACTCACTCAGCGCGTCGCTCAGGCGCAGGTGGTGAGTCGTGACATGGATTGGCAGGTTACTCATCCTTGTCGCACCCGTTGGATGTTTCGTTTGCGAAATCATCGGGGCCCGAAAGGATGCGCATCGCGACCTGTATCAGAAAATCGATCCGATTGGTTGCCTGGTACGGTTTTGCTCGCAAGAATTCGGCCACTGGCGGGGCGATCGGTATCAAACCAAGGGCGGTTTCGACCTGACGGCCATTGGCGGCCTCAAATAACCCGCGGAGAAATCTCCGGAGTTCGGCTGCGGTCATCAGGTTCTCTGAACCGGCGTCACCCCAGGGCAGGGAAAGGATGGCTGAGACGATCTCTTCAAAAGGCCGGCTCAAGTCAATCAGGGCGTTCTTTTTCCCCGTCGCGTTCTGGCCGCCATCCGATTGTTCTGTGGCGCGCGAAAAAGAAACCGCCGGGGGAAGCGAGGCCGCCTGAAGCGTTCGATAATGAGGTCTGAACGTGCCCGGAAGTCTTGCTGTCATGCTCCATCATAGAGGTCAGCGCTGCCGCTTGCTAAGACTCATAATTGATTAGACTGATAGCTTCTGACTAACTATCTCGAGGGCGGTGGAAATACTGAATTTTCATCACCGGCGCTATTTCTGGAGGAAGCTTCGCGCCGTCTTTTACTGAGGAGCGATCTTTGGCGGATTTTTTTGAGGGGACGAATCGCTTTATTTCCGTTAGGTGTTTTGCGTGCCATTGAAAGGCGGAGAATTCAAACAGCTCGTCATCGAAAATACGCTGCGCAGCTGTCAGCTCTTCCTCGGGCTGCCGGCGGCGGATATATCGGCGATTGCCGCCTGTGCGGTTCCGAAACAGCTCGCCAAACGCGACTATCTCTTTCGTGAAGGCGATCCGTCGGAAGGTTTTTACATCGTGCAACGCGGCGGAATCAACGTCCATCGCGTGAGCGCGGCGGGGAAGGAGCAGGTGATCCATCTTTTCCAGCCGGTGGAATCCTTTGCCGAGGCGAGCCTCGCGACTGATAGCGGTTATCCGGCCGATGCGCGCGCCACCATGGAAAGCACGGTGCTGCTGATTCCGAAACGCGATTTCATCGACCTCCTCCGCAGCCGGCCGGAGCTGGCGTTGCGCATGCTCGGTTCGGTGAGTCAACACCTGCGGGTCCTCGTGGCCTTGCTCGATGATCTCACCCTCAAGGACATGGAAACGCGGCTCGCCAACTGGCTCCTGAAACGTTGCCCGCGCCCCTTGCCTAACGAGTCTGTGATCGTGCAACTCGATCGCACCAAGCGTGTGCTGGCCGCGGAGATGGGCACGACGAGCGAAACGCTTTCACGCACCCTGGCAAAATTTCGCGAGCAAAAACTGGTGCAGGTGAAAGACAACGCCATCACCCTGATCCGGCCGCGCGCCCTGCAACAGCTGCTGCAGAAAAACCTGGGCGAGCTTTAGGCGTGATGCGGATTCGGCGGTGCCACGAAAATCGATGACGAATAATGAATGCGCGCTCCCGGCGCGCTGAAGCCAGGACTGGCTATGAGCTCACGCGACGCCCGGCGTCCTCCTGCAGCCAGCGCCAGAGCTTCTCCAGCCTCTTGCCGATCTGGGGTTTGATCGCGTCCAGCTCCGCCTGGGTGAACTCACCCTTTTCCGGACGACGCTGCGCAAAGAGGTAATACTTGATCTTGGGCTCGGTGCCGGAACCGCGCACCGCGACGCGGGTTTTGTCGGCTAGCTCGAAAATGAGCATCATCTGTTTCGGAATCGCGTCGCCTTCGACATCGCGAATCGTTTCCGTCTCAAAATTGCGCGCCGAAACCACTTTGCTCTCCAGCATCTCGTTAGGCGGATTCCTTTCGTAGGACTGCAGGAGCCGCTGGATTTTCTCCGCGCCTTCCGCGCCTTCGAAAGTGATCGAGCCATTCTTCTCGCCGTAATAGCCGAGCTCGCGATAGATCTGATCGAGCAATCCGTCGATCGTTAGGCCACGCGACTTCGCATAGGCCGCCACTTCGCAGAACATGACGGCGGCGCCGTTGCCATCCTTGTCGCGCACGAAATCGGCCCCGCTGTAGCCGTAGCTTTCTTCGCCGGCGAAAATCACAAATCCAGAATGCGCGAGGCGCAGCCGGCGCGATTCCTCTGCCGCGAGATCGCGATAATCGCGCCCGGCCGGGAGTGGAACGGCGCGCTCGTATTTCTCCATTTTCGCGCCGATGTATTTGAAACCGGTCAGCGTCTCGACCAGGCGAAGCCCGAATTTTTGCGCGATCGCTTTCTGCATTTCGGTCGTGACGAACGTCGTGATAATGACCGCGCGCCCTGCGTTCTCCGCGTTGAGCACGCCCTGATCGAAGAGCGTTTTCGCGCGGTAATATGCGAGCATTGCATTCGTCTGGTTGCCGCTGAGCAATTGCATCTCGCCCCTCGCGTCACGGAAAGCCACGCCCATCCGGTCGCAATCCGGATCGGTCGCAATCACGAGATCGGCATTCGTTAGGCGGGCCTGCTCGATCGCCAGGGTCAACGCTTCGGCGTTCTCCGGGTTCGGAGATTTCACGGTCGGAAAACGGCCATCGAACCGGTCCTGCTCTTGCACGACTTTGAAGTTGAACCCGAGCCGCGCGAGCATCGGTTTTACGATTACGCTCCCGGTGCCGTGGAGCGGAGTGTAGACAATCCGCAGGTCGCGCTCGGAACGGACCAAACCAGGATCGAGGACGAGGGTCTCGAGTTGCGCCATGTAGGCTTCATCGAGGTCGCTCCCGAATGTGATGAGTTCGCCCCTTTGCTCGTTAGGCGGGGAATCGCCGGCCGCATTCACCTTTGCGATAATCCCGCTGGCGTGCGGCTCGATGACCTGCGCGCCGTCGCTGAAGTAGGCTTTGAATCCGTTGTCATGCGGCGGGTTGTGGCTCGCGGTGATGACGATCCCCGCGCTCGCCCGCAGCTGCCGGACGGCAAACGAGAGCTCCGGCGTCGAGCGCGGTCCTTCAAAGGTGCAGGCATCACAACCGTTCCGGATCGCAATATCCGCCGCCAGCTCGGTAAATTCGCGGGAGAAAAACCGGGTGTCGTGCGCGATGACGATTTTCGGCCGGCCCGGGATCTTTTGGCGAGCGCACCATTCCTTCACGTAATCGACCAGACCCTGGGTGGCGCGCCGGATACCGTCGTAATTCATCGCGTTTGTCCCGACGCAGGGGAATTCCGGCCGGCCTAGTTCGTTAGGCGTGCCGCGCTCCGCCTGCGTCACAATCTTGCCGATTGTCCGCCCTCGAATTCCTCCCGTGCCAAAAGCGAGCGAGGTATAAAACCGGTCGTTCAGCTCCGTCCATTCCTCCGCTTCCACCAGTTGGACGATCGAGAGAAGGTCAACTGGCGAACTTGGATGCTCGAGCGCGCGACGAAGGTGATGCGCGGTCGACGCAAGCAGCTTGCCCGCGTTGAGCGCGCGTTCAAAAACTTCCCAGGGTTTCTTCATTCGTGCACGATTCAGAGACGAAAAGCCGCCGGAATGAATCGCAGCCAACCGCAGTCACGGTTGGTATTTCCACATCCGCGATTTGCCTTCGGCCATCCATTGCACCGCGGTCGTTAGGCGTTGACGCCGGGTTGCCTCGCGTTTCGCTTCCGCGATCCAATCGAGGTACTCCTTCCGTTTGCTGTAGCTGAAGTTCTGAAATGTCTTTCGCGCCTTCGCGTTCCTGCTCAGGGCTGCGGTCAACTCCGCTGGGACGTGCAACTCACCCGGCGGACGTTTCGGCCGCAGCGCTCGCTCCCGCCTGACCCCGGCCTCGTTCAACTCCGCTGCTTTTCGAACGTAACCAAGAAGCGTCTTGTCGTTAGGCAAATCCGTCGGACTGGTGATTCGTCCGAAATGACCCATCGCATCGCTCCGCTTGCCGGCGTCGAGGCCGAGAAAGAGAGAGCCGTTCCAAAAACCGAAGGCGCAATGTTCCTTGAAAGCCGCCATGTGGGCGAGGTTACCTTTGTAAAGAAAGAATGGCATTCCCCACTTGATTGTCTCCTCTACCGCCGGGCAGCCGGCGTGCACGATTTTGCGAAGGTGCTTCAGGATCGGCCGCGCGAACGGCGCGGCTTGCGCGATGTAAGTGTCGACCTCTGGATTCGTCCTTGCCATGGCCCGGCAGGTTTACAAAACAGCCAGCGCCGGTCAACTCCGTCGCGGCGATCTCTTTCCAGGAGTGGCAAAGTTATCGTAGGCCTGACGGAGAACGGGACGAAGCGCTGTAACTCGAGCCGTCGACAGATGGACGAGGGTGCTGCCGCTGCGGCCCCAGGCGCCAGCGACGGGCTGAAACACTTCCGGGGCAAGGCCGACAACTTCCGTCTGTTGCGCCGGGGTCAGCCGGATCATTCCGAACTTCGAGTTCGGATAAGCGAGCGTCGCGAAGATCCTGTTACCGACCCGGAAATCAGGATGCCGGTGATGCGCGCTTTCCATCGCGCCGGGCAGGGCGAGTGCGAGACGGCGAAACTGCGCGGCAGTCATACGGTTGAGCCTAACGAGCAAAGCTCTTCATCGCAGGATCGCAATCGCATAGGTGATAAAACCGCAGATCGTCGCCATCATGACGAGACCGATGAGGAATACAATATCGGCAAACCGTTCCAGTCGATGGTGGCGTTGCCGGCTGCGCGTCCGCAGTGCCCAGTAGGAGGAGAGACACGCGATCAAAAAAATAATCGCATCAAAAGCGAGCAGATCATCGGCAAAGGTGTCCGCCTTGCGCAAAGTGATCACGACCCGGAGGAGTCCAATCACCGTCAGGCAGACGCCGACCATCCCGGCTGAGACGGTGAAGATGTGAACCGAGATATCGTCCTCCAAGCGGTTTTCTCCATCCGGGCGCGCCATGAAGAAAGCTATCCCAGCCGGCATGGAGAACAAGCCGGAGCCAGTTATCTTCGAAGGGTAAAACGATTGTTAGGCGTTTCCCAAAGACGGAGGCGAACGAGGCGATCGGCAAGCTCGCGATTCATCTTTGGCCAGAGGGAGCGCACGATGTTTTCGCCGGTCGAGGGCGTTTCCCGAAACTCATCTGTTTCCAGATCCAAATGTTTGTCCTGCCACGGCTGGAGGGCTGTTTGCATTCCTTGGGCGAAATCGGTGAAACTGTAGAGCGTGCCGGTGCGCTCATCATACTCCCCACCGATCGTCGCCTCAGTCAGATAGCGATGGCCATGTCCGCGCGGGTTGTTGCATTTGCCGTAAAGAGCCGCGTTTTCCGCCTCCGAAAGCGCCGCGGCGTGAAGGCGATGAGCGGCATTAAAGGAGCGGCGCATCCCGAGAAAGAAAATTTCGCCCTGCCAGCATTCGGCGAAAAAATCGTCGCGCTCGTGCAAACGAACGCGATGAAGCGGGAGGGCAGTCGCGACCCGTTCGAAGAGATATCGCGCCAGGCTTTCGGTCGTCTTCGCCCGATTCGTTAGGCCAACGACTTCGTAATTCAGGTTTTTGTGATCGAGTTCGGCGCGGAGCCCGCCGAAAGCTTCCGTCAGCGCCTTATGCCGTGCCGCATCTTGCGTCTCTCTGCGAAAGGTAAAGCGAGCGCGGTAATGATGTCCATGACCGTGCGGCGAACTCGCGCTCCCGAAGAGCTTCTCATTCTCCTCACGGCTGAGATGCGGCGACATCGTCTGGCGCGCGGCGGAAAATTCCAGCCAATGATTCTTCTCCGTCGTCCCATCAGCGTAAAAGGTCGCGCTCCGCTCCGGCGATTCGACGAGATGACAGGCCACCAAAGTTGCCTCGAGATCGGCAAAGAGGGGCGCTACTTCGGTGAAGAGTTGACGCGCGATATTCTCAGCCGTCGGCGGCAGCTCGCGAAAGACAGGGTGATCTTCATTCAGAAATTTGTGGTCGAAATGTGCCTGTAGGACTTCTTCCACCCGCGCCTTAATCTCGCTGATGTTGACCAGCATGCCGTTCGCTCGGTTCACCGCGCCGGTGAAAACGAAATAGGTCACGTAATTGCGTCCGGTGCCGTAGTGAGCGGCGCTCTCCGACCCGAAAGCGGCCAGGTTCTCCGCGTCCGACCAGTGAGTGAAGAAAAGCCGGCGCGAAGCCGAGAATTCAAGCCGCTTGCTGACGGTCAGCAGCATCGGCAGTTACTGGGCGAGCAAAGCCAGAAATTCGCTCCGGGTGCGGGCGTCCTCTTTAAAGACACCGAGGAGACAGGAAGTCTTCATCACCGAGTTTTGCTTCTCCACCCCGCGCATCATCATGCAGAGGTGCTTGGCTTCGATCACGACCGCCACGCCTAACGGACGTAAGGCTTGCATGAGGGCGTCGGCCACCTGGGTTGTAAGTTGCTCCTGGATCTGGAATCGGCGAGCAAAGACATCGACAATCCGCGCGACTTTGGACAGACCGATCACTTTTCCATTGGGAATGTAAGCGACGTGCGCCCGGCCGATGAACGGCAGGAGGTGATGTTCGCACATCGAGTAAAGCTCGATGTCTTTTACCATCACGATCTCACTCGCATCGGAATCATAGATGGCGTCATTTACGACATCCGCCACATCCTGGCGATAACCTTGAGTAAGAAACTCAAAAGCGCGCGCCGCTCGCTCCGGGGTTCGCGCCAGGCCCTGTCGTTCCGGATCTTCGCCGACCGCCTCGAGGATTTCGCGGAACGCATTGCTCAGCTCTTCCATCTGATCCGGCGAAACCCGATTCGTCTGGCGGATTGGCCGCTCGCTGATATCGAATTCTGCCTCGCCGTCGTGCTTCAAGTTAGTAACTAATCGAGCCAGCTCAGCGGATATTGCTCGTCGTCGACTTTCAGCGCCTGCTCAGTTAGCTCAAGTGTGTGCTCGGTGTCGAACATGACCGCAAGCTCTTCCGTGCGCAGAGCATCCTTGCTCGCCATGATGGTCCCGGGATGCGGCCCATGTGGAATCCCGCGCGGATGCAACGTGATTGAGCCGGCCTCGATCCCGCGCCGCGAACCGAAGTTCCCACGGACATAGAACAGCACCTCGTCCGCTTCGACGTTGTCGTGCACCCATGGGATCTTGACCGCTTCCGGATGGGTATCGAGCATCCGTGGCGCAAAGGTGCAGACGACATAGCCGCGAATCTCAAAGGTCTGATGGATTGGCGGTGGTTGATGGACGGTGCCGGTAATCGGCTCGAAATCCTGAGCGTTGAAGGTAAAGGGATAAATATAGCCATCCCAGCCAAGCACATCGAAAGGATGATGTGCATTTACTACTTTCGTTAGGCGCGGCCCATCCTTCACCAGGATTTCGACATCCTCGTTTTTGTCGATCGTGATCAGCTCAGTCGGGCCGTGAAAATCCCGCTCCGAATAAGGCGAGCCCATTCGAATCTGGCCTTCGTGGTTGAGATAGCGCCGCGGAATCCGAACCGGCCCGACCGATTCGAGGACGAGATAATCTTCTTCCTCAACCTTATCGGGTACGAGCCGATAAGTGATTCCGCGGGGTACGACGATGTAGTCCTCGGCCCGATAACGCAGTTTGCCAAAGACACTTTCGAGCGTGCCGCCGCCTTTGAAGACAAAGATGATCTCATCGGCGCCGCCATTCTTGTAAAACTCGAACTTGCCAAAGTTCTTCTCCGGCTTGCAGCGGTAGGCAATGATGTCCTGGTTGAAAAGCATCGGCACCCGGCCGGTATAAACATCGCCTCGCCGCGGGATATTCGCGGTCTTGAGATGATGATGCCGGAGCGGGCTATTTGTGACCTTCTTCAGCTCTTCACATTTCAACAGCTCGACCGTCCGCACCCGGGTCGGCGGGCGGATGTGATACATGATCGAGAAGGCCTCATTGAAACCTTCGGTCGTGATGACGTGTTCGTAGGCGATGCCTTCGTTCTTGTAACCGCCATTGGATGACCCGTTGCGGTGAAACCAGATGTGGTGTTTGCGGGGGATTTCTCCAAGTCTTTGATAGTATGGCATTCGTTAGTCTCCTTATAGGTTGCCGCGCAGTTCCTGCTCCTTCTCAAGCGCCTCGAAGAGCGCTTTGAAGTTGCCTTTGCCAAAGCTCTTCGCCCCTTTGCGCTGGATGATCTCGAAAAACAGGGTCGGCCGATCTTCCACCGGCTTGGTAAAGATCTGGAGCAGATAGCCTTCATTATCGCGATCAACCAGGATGCCGAGCCGCTGTAACGGCTCCAGGTCTTCATCGATGTGACCGACGCGCTCGGGCAGCGTTTCGTAGTAAGTCGTCGGTATCTTAAGAAACTCGACACCCCGGCTTTGCAGTTGCGTCACGCTTTCCACAATGTTCCTGGTCGCAACCGCGACATGCTGGACCCCTTCGCCGTTGTAGAAGTCGAGATACTCCTCGACTTGTGACTTCTTCTTCCCTTCGGCCGGTTCGTTGATCGGGAATTTGACGAAGCCGTTGCCGTTACTCATGACCTTGCTCATGAGGGCGGAATATTCGGTCGAAATATCTTTGTCGTCGAAAGTGAGGATGTTGCGAAAGCCCATCACTTCCTCATAGAACTTGACCCGGGGGTTCATCTGGTTCCAGCCGACGTTGCCGACGCAGTGATCGACGTATTGTAACCCGGTATCCGGCGGGTTGTAGGTCGTTTCCCACCTGCGGAAGCCTGGCATGAAAACGCCACGATAATTCTTGCGCTCGATGAAGAGATGAACGGTGTCTCCATAAGTGTGGATCCCGCTCATCACTATCTCGCCTTGCTCGTCCGTCAGGGTCTTTGGTTCGAGATAACTCTTGCCGCCGCGCGTGGTCGTTTCTTTCCAGGCTGAGGTCGCGTCCGGCACACGCAGCGCGAGAACTTTCACGCCGTCCCCGTGTTCATAGATGTGGTCGGCAATTGGATTGTTCGGCCGGAGCGGGGTCGTCAGGACAAAGGTCAGGTTGTTTTGCCGGATGACATAGCTGGCGCGTTCGCGGACGCCGGTCTCGGGTCCGGAATAAGCGAGGCTTTGGAAGCCGAATGCGGTTTTGTAAAAATGCGCCGCCTGCTTTGCGTTGCCGACGTAGAACTCCACGTAGTCGGTTCCTTCGAGGGGAAGGAAGTCGGTGTGAGAAGCGGCTTTGGCTTTTGGTGCTTCGAGTGTTGTTTCCATGAGCGTGTGATCGGTTGCCCGCCTAACGACATCTGAGGCGCGGTTCTCCTGGATTATAACGGCGACCCGGGCCTCTCGCAACAGTCATCCCGGTTCCATCAGGGATCACTCGACTCCACTCGAAAGAGCCAGTGGCAGCTGTCGTTCTCAAAAGGCAAAGCCGAAGCTGAAATGAAACGCGCCGAAATCCTCGTTCGCGCGCGGGCTGGGATTTACTCCGTAATCGAGCCGAATCGGGCCGATCGGCAGGTTGTAGCGCAGACCGGCCCCGACCGCATAACGCATATCATTGAGGCTGGGT
>JAICXG010000014.1 GCA_025980625.1 Chthoniobacterales bacterium | reverse complement strand
CCGCGCAGAAATCCAAGCACTGCTCGCGACCGCCGAACAGGGGCGAATTTTTCGCGAAGGCCTACGGGTCGTCATCTACGGCGCGACGAATGCCGGGAAATCAAGTCTGCTGAACCGACTGTTGGGTTTCCCGCGCGCGATCGTGAGTGAGACGCCAGGGACGACGCGCGACACAATCGAAGAAGCGATCAAAATGCGCGGGATCGCACTGCGTCTCACGGACACCGCTGGGCTGCGCGCTGTCGCCACCGATGCGATCGAGAGCGAAGGCATCGCGCGGAGCGAGCGTTCGCTCGCGAATGCCGATCTGCTCCTCCACATCGTCGATGCGAACGCGCCAAAGCCGCCGCACTTTCAGACGCGAGCGAAGGATGATCGGGAAGTCCTGCTCTTGAACAAGCGCGATCTGCCCGAGCATTCTGATTGGAAGGGGTGCGACGCGCTTCGGATTTCCTGCACTCATGAGAACGGATTGGAAGGATTGGAGGAAACAATCCTGGCGAAGGTGAGTGCGCAACGCTGGGATGTCCCGAGCGCGACGGCGATCAATGCACGACACCGCGATTGTCTCCGCCGCGCGCTTGCCGCCTGCGATGACGCAGGGCGGGCGGTGCGCGAGAACCTGCCGCCCGAATTGGTGGCGGTCGATCTGCGTGGCGCGTTGCAGGCGGTGGGCGAGGTGGTTGGTCATGCCGATATGGAGCAGATCCTCGACGCGCTCTTCGCTACCTTCTGCATCGGGAAATGACGCGCCTAACGATTGATTGGTACGAGCAACTCGTCAGGCCGATTCTTTTCCGCATGGATCCGGAGACCGCACACCACTTTGCGCTCGGCTTTCTGAAGACTGCGCCGAAGATTCCGGGCGGGCTTGCATTGCTAAGAAGGTTCGCGCCTCCGCCACGGCCGCGGACTGTGTTCGGCCTGCACTTCTGCAACCCGGTCGGCTTGGCCGCGGGCTTCGACAAGAACGGCCTTGCCATTCCAGCATGGGAGGCGCTCGGGTTTGGCTTTGTCGAGATCGGCACCGTCACGGCGAGGCCGCAAGCCGGCAATCCGCGTCCAAGGATTTTCCGCTATCCAAGCGAGGAGGCGCTGATCAATCGACTCGGGTTTAACAATGACGGCGCAGATGTGGTGGGACAAAGATTGCAGCGCCTGCGCGCGAGCGGGTTCCGTCCGTCCATCCCGATTGGGATCAACATTGGCAAGAGCAAGGTCACGCCCTTGGAAGAGGCGGGGCAGGATTATCTCTACTCATTTCGGCGATTGCACGCGGTGGCTGATTACATTGCGCTCAACGTCAGCTCGCCAAACACGCCCGGTTTGCGCTCGCTTCAGGAAGATAAAGCGTTGCGGCAATTGCTCGAGGTGGTGACCGGCGAAAATGCGCTTCTGGCCGCGCCGAAACCAATCCTGCTCAAGGTGGCGCCGGATGTTGCCGATGAAGGGTTGGCGCGCATCGCTTCAGTCTGTGAGGAATTCGCGCTCGCCGGGATCATCGCGACGAACACCACTCTCGATCACCTCGCTCTTGCGGGAGAAGACGATGAGGCCGGCGGCTTGAGCGGCGCGCCGCTGCGGGCACGTTCGACGAGAGTGATCGAGCTTCTGCGCCATGTGACCCGGTTGCCGATAATCGGCGTTGGAGGGATCAGTGATGCTCGTTCCGCACAAGAGAAGCTCCGCGCCGGTGCGGACCTCATTGAGGTCTATACCGGATTGATTTACCGCGGGCCGCGGCTGTTAAGCACGCTCGAGACGAGGTAGGGCGCGCGGGAGGGGTCGGCGAGCAAATTCAGGGAAATCAGCGGCATGGCGGCTGCTTATAATTTCCATACTGAATCATCTTACTATAATTCGCCGCCACGTCTTTGTCCTCCTCCCAGCCTGGCTCTTTTTCTGCCTCGCCCAGCAGGCCCTTGCTGGCAGTATTTCGCTCGCCTGGGACGCCAACACCGAGCAGGACATCGCCGGCTACAAAGTCCTTTATGGCACCTCCAGCGGTGTTTACACGACCACCATTGATGTTGGAAACGTCACGACCACGAGCATTTCAGATTTGAACGATGGAACGACTTATTTCTTCGTAGCGAAAGCCTACAACACATCCGGATTGGAAAGCCTTCCTTCGGCAGAGGTTTCCGGAATACCCGGCACACCCAGCCCGACTCCCACCCCCAGTGCGACGCCCACGCCCAGTGCGACGCCGACGCCGACACCTACAGCAACGCCTACTCCGACCCCTACGCCGACGCCAACACCAACGGCGACCCCCACCGCTACACCGACGCCAACACCAACGGCAACGCCGACGCCAACGCCGACTCCAAGTCCAACGCCTACTCCAACTGCAACCCCGACCGCAACTCCGACTGCAACTCCCACCCCAACGCCGACTCCGACACCAAGCCCAACAGCAACGCCATCGCCAACTCCGACTCCTACGCCTCCGAACGTCACGATCACCAAAACTGCCGATGGGACCGGCGTCACTGCCGGATCGCCGATTGGTTTCACGGTGACCTTGCACAACAATGGGGACGGTACCGCAACCGACATGAGCCTAAGCGATAGCTTGCCCGCCGGTCCAGGGATCAACTGGTCGATTGATGCAAGCAGTTCCGATTCGATTTGGTTCGTTAGCGGGGTGCCACCGAATCAGAGCTTGGTTTACACGCCCAGCTCTCTGCCTGGTCATACGACGCGAAGCGCGCACGTCGTCAGCGGCACCGACAGCAGCAGCTGCGGTAGCTACAGCAACACAGTAAGTTTCACGACGACCAACGCTGGCTCCGGTTCAGCCTCGGCGATAGAACTGGTCAACTGCCCGACACCAACGCCAACGCCAACCGCAACGCCCTCACCAACGGCCACCCCAAGCCCGACCGCGACTGTCAGTCCAACTGCGACGCCGACTCCGAGCGCCACCCCGACGGTTACTCCCAGCCCCACCTCAACACCAACACCGACGGCCACTCCGACCCCGACTCCGACCCCGACTGCTACACCAACTCCGACGCCAACGCCGACACCACCAGGCGGAGGCAAACACGGTGGCGCGCCACCCCAGAAGAAGCTCCTTAACGTCTCTACCCGGGTCCGGGTCTACAAGGACGACAGCGTCATGATTGGTGGCTTCATCATCAGCGGTCAAAGCGAAAAACAAATCGTCCTCCGCGCCATCGGGCCATCCTTAACCGCCTTGGGTGTGGCGGGCGCGCTGGCGGACCCACTCCTCGAAGTCTATGACTCTACCGGCAGTGTCATCGCAGAAAACGACAACTGGACCTCACTTCCTCCGGAAACCATCCCTGATGGATTCGCTCCGACTGATCCGAAAGAATCACTCATTGTCGAAACCCTGCCCGCAGGAGCTTATACGGCGATCCTAAAGGGAGCGGATGGTTCGCCGGGAGTAGCTTTATGCGAGCTTTATGATCTTGACCCGAATAGCTCGACCATAGGCAATCTCTCCACCCGTGGCCAGGTTGGCACAGGTGATGACGTCCTCATTGGCGGCTTCATCATCTCCGGAGAGGACCCAACAAAAGTCATAGTACGCGCGATTGGGCCGTCACTCATCCAGTACGGCATCACAGATGCACTTCTAGATCCAATTCTCGAGCTCCACGGACCGGATGGTTCCCTGATTTTCGAGAACGACAACTGGCGCAGCGACCAGGAGCAACAGATTCTCGACACCGGGATTGCGCCGACCGATGACCGCGAATCCGCCATCGTCGCAACGCTCACGCCCGGTAAATACACTGCCATCATTCGCGGCGCGGACGGTGCGACCGGTGTCGCGTTGGTCGAACTCTACAACCTCGAACAGCCGTAGAGTTCCTCCTCCTCCGCGGTTGGAAAAGCGCCTCCTTTTAACCGGCGGCGCGATCTGCTATTGCTTTCCGCGCTCGCTCTTATGCTCGCTCTTCGCTCACCGCTGCGATGTGTCGCGCTCGGACTGCTTGTGACGGCGGCGCAGATCGCGCTCGCGATGAGTTTTTCGGCTCCGGCATTTTCGCTCGCTGACCGATATTTTTCGCTCATCCAACACGACAGCTATTGGTTTGCCAACATCGTCAATCGCGGTTACGCGACCCCCGTTCCGCCGGCCGACCACAAAGAGATGGAAATTTCAAATGTCGCGTTTTTCCCCGCCTATCCGCTCGTCGCTCAGGCAGTGAAACTACTCAGCGGGCTTGACACCTACTATGCGTTGCTCGCAGTCGCGCAGGCTGCGACCTGGGGGTTCTGGAGCTACTTTTTCTTGTTTTGCGATCGGTGGCGGCTGGGAATGGAACTGCAGCTTTTCGGCGCGCTCGCGATTGCGGTGCATCCGGCGGCGTTTTACCTCGTCGCGGGCTATTCGGAGTCGCTTTTTCTCATGACTCTGGTGGGACTGATCTACTGGAGCACAAACGAACGACGTGCCAGTCCGCTCCTCGCGACCCTGCATGGTTTCATGATGTCCGCCACGCGAATTGTCGGCCTGCCCTGCGCACTCATCCCGTTATTGTATTCGGCCGTTGCCGGCACGGCGAAACCTGCCCGCACATGGCCCGAGCGAATCGCGCGCTATCGCCGGCCGCTGTTCGTCGCCGGAGTTTCGATGCTTGGCGGCATTGCGTTTTTTGGCTATTGCCAAATCCGCTGGGGCCGGTGGGATATCTACATGCTCACCCAGGAAGCAGGCTGGGGAATTGATCCCGATTACCTGGCCGCCTTCCGCCCGCATAATTATCGCTTTGTGCTCCCGCCGTTGCACGATACGACGATCGTCAGCCAATTCACGAGCGCGGTTGCTGGCGTTCTCTTCCTCGTCATCGGCGCAATCGAATTAGTTCTCGTTGCGGTCCGCGGCTCGAGCGGCTGGCGCGAACGCATCAGCTTCTATTTTGCAGCTGCCGTCATTTATTTCTTCTCACTCGCCGGTGTCGCCTCCGTCCAAATGGAAAGCATGCTGCGCTACGACCTGTGTGTGCACGCCCTGATTGTTTTTGGAGTCCTCCATTTTCTCCACCAATTGCGATTCACTTCCGTGCTGGTGCGTGCCGTCGCCATGGGCGTCGCTTCGCTCGTCTATGCGGCCGCGCTCGCGCTACAGGGGTTTTATGTCTGGAATTTCACGCAGGGAAACTGGGTCGCCTGATAGCGGAACGGAAACCACCGTGGCAATCATCGGCGCCGGTCCCGCTGGTCTGACCGCCGGATATCTGCTCGCGAAAAACGGTGTCGCGACCACCATTCTCGAGGCCGACCCGGTTTACGTCGGTGGTATCTCGCGCACTGCGCGTTACAAGGGGTTTCATTTCGACATCGGCGGCCATCGGTTCTTCTCCAAATCAAAAACAGTAGAAGATTTTTGGAACGAGATCTTGCCGGACGATATGCTGGAGCGCCCGCGCTCCTCGCGCATTTTCTACCGCAAAAAATTCTTCTCCTATCCGCTCCGGCCCTTTGAAGCACTGATCAAGCTCGGACCATTCTGTTCACTTCTCTGTCTTCTCTCCTGGCTCAAAGCGCGTCTTTTCCCCGTGCCCAACCCGCGCAATTTCGCCGACTGGGTGAGCAACCAGTTTGGCCGCCGGCTTTTCGAGATCTTCTTCAAGAGTTACACCGAAAAAGTGTGGGGCATGAGTTGCCGGGAAATCTCATCCGACTGGGCCACCCAGCGGATCAAAGGACTCTCGTTAGGCAGCGCCATTCGCCATGCCCTGCTCCCGCGGCGCGATCGAGCGCAGATGATCAAAACCCTGATCCACTCCTTTCGTTATCCCCGGAAGGGGCCGGGGATGATGTGGGAAACAACCGCCGCCCGGCTGCAATCGCTAGGCGGCGAGATCCGGATGGGCTGCCGTGTCACTCAGTGCGAATACGACGACGGAGCCGAAACCTGGAGGGTGCGTTTCCGCGATGCGGCCGGGGTAAACCAAGAGATCACGGCGGAGCATGTCATTTCCTCAGCGCCGTTGCGCGAACTGGTGCGCGGTCTATCGCCTCCGGTGCGGCCGCGCGTTTTGCAGGCGGCGGAGCAGTTGAAGTATCGCGACTTTCTCACTGTCATGCTCATCGTCAGGGGGAGGGACGCCTTTGCTGATAACTGGATTTACATCCACGACCCGGAGGTGAAGCTCGGCCGGGTCCAGAACTTTCGTTCCTGGTCACCGGAGATGGTGCCCGACCCGGACAAGGCCTGCTACGGCCTCGAGTATTTCTGTTTCGAGCACGATGGACTTTGGGAGTCGAGTAATCTTGACTTGATCGAACTGGGGAAACGCGAATTGGAACAGATCGGTCTGGCCCAGGCAAGTGAAGTGATTGATGGCTGCGTCGTCAGGCAGAAGAAGGCTTACCCGGTATATGATGATGACTACGCCCGAAACGTCGCAACCATTCGCGCCGAACTGGAGGAACGCTATCCCAACCTTCACCTCGTCGGTCGCAACGGAATGCATAAATACAATAACCAGGACCATGCCATGATGACCGCCATGCTCTGCGTCGAAAACATCCTCGCCGGAGAAAAACTCTACGACCTTTGGCAGGTGAACGGCGATGCCGAATACCACGAAACACACACCGAGACGGTGGCGGACGGCGCCGCGCTTCGTCTCGTTCCGATGCGCGTTTCACCGGCCGCACAGCTCACTGGATGATCCCCAGTTCGCCGCTACAGAGCGCGCGCCTAACGAATGCGATTGGGATTTCGGCCGACCAATCTCAGGCCGCAGGCCGGCGCAAACGGAGACGCAGTTCGGCGAGCCGCATCCTGACGGCGCGGCAGCGCTTCAACTCGCAGGACGCTTCCGGCAGGAGCGGGCCGGCTGAGGGCGCCGCCTTCAGACGGCCTTCCGCGAAGTCGTTCGCGCCCGCGGCGCGGCGAAGGTTGAGTTCGGTCGTGTTCTCTTCGGCTTCGCGCAGGATGAGATTGCGCGCAGCGAAAAAGGCCTGGAGTTCCTCGGCACTGTAACTTGGGCCATGTGAACTCCGAAGCTCGCTCGTGACGAGCTTGTGCTGTTTCGTAAATCGACGGAGCGGGAGAGTTGCTTGCATGAGTGCTTTTGAAGCAGATCCCGTGCTCGTGAATGCGACGGCGGCGGATTCGATCCCAAATTGTCGGACGTTAACCAGACCTCGGATCAAGTCGCCACCCCGTCCCCATGGTCGCGTTGCGAGCCGAGTAATCGGTTTTTTTTCATTTGAATCTGCCCTCCGCTTAACGAAAGAAGGTGATCGTGAAGATCGCCGCGGCCCAGATTGCCTGTATCCCAGGAGACGTTTCCGCCAACTTGCGCAAAATGCGCGAGTTCGCCGGGCGGGCCAAAGAAGCGAGAGCAGAGTTGGTCGTCTTCCCCGAAATGGCCGACACCGGCTATGTCATGGAAGTCATTCGCGAGAAAGCAACCGCCTGGGATAAAGGGGCGGTGCCCCAGCTGCAACAAATCGCCTGCGACTTATCGCTCACGATCATTAGCGGTGTTTCGGAGCGGGAAGGCGAACTGATCTATAATTCGCAAGCGGTGATCGATCGGAGCGGGGCGATCCTTGCCAAGTACCGCAAGACCCATCTCTTTGCTCCCGCCCCGGTCGAAGAAGACAAATTCTGCGCCGCGGGCGACTGCCTAACGAGCATAGCTCTCGGGCCATTCCGGTTCGGGCTGACGATCTGTTACGACCTGCGCTTCCCGGAAATCTATCGCGCTCTGGCAACCGAGGAACAAACCGACGTCTTTGTTAACTCCTCCGCCTGGCCCTTTCCCCGGCTCGAACACCTGCGCGTGCTCGCGACGGCGCGAGCGATCGAAAACCAGAGTTACGTTATTCTCGCCAACCGGGTCGGCCGCGATGATGGCGCGCCGTTTTGCGGTTCCTCGGCCGTGATTGATCCCTACGGCATCGTCGTCGCCGCCGCCTCAAGCGATCGCGAAGAACTGGTGGTCGGCGATTTGTCGGCAGAGGTGCTGCGCGCCGTCCGGGCGAAAATGCCCGTCTTTAGCCATCGTCGCCGCAGTCTTTACGAGATCCGAAACACCCCGTCCGCCCCGCCTCGAGGGCCGTTGTAGGTCTTAGTAAGTGTCCTTCCTAACCCAAGTGCGCGTTCCAGGCGCCAATCTCGAAACTTGTATTTCGCGAAAAACTCAGTGATTGAAGAAGCTGCTTTGTCACTCGAACACAGCCAGACAAGGAAGAGTGATGCGCAGCGCGAGCACGAGCAGACCTGTGCGCGCGTCGCGAGTCGTTTCGGCGAGCGCTGGCTGCGCATCTATGCGTGGCGCAAACTGCGGAGTGATCCCATTTTTCCGGCGGCCTTCGAGCTCCTGGCTAATTCCACGCAGCCATTGGTCGATGTTGGCTGTGGCGTCGGGCTACTCGCGTTTTATCTCAGGGAACGAAACTTTCGGCCGCCGATCAGCGGGTTTGATTGCGACCGGCGCAAGATCGAGCGGGCCAGCGCGGCCGCGAAGGGCCGCTATTGCGATCTCGATTTTCGCGAGCAGGATGTCTGCGATCCGATCGGCCCGCGCGGTAATGTCGTCCTCTTCGACCTGCTCCATTATCTCTCCCCTAACGAACAAAGCCGCCTCTTGGAGCGGCTCGCGGCGCAGCTTGCTCCTGGCGGGCTGCTCATGATTCGCGATTGCCCGCGCGAACGGGGTGCGCGCTTTTGGCTGACGCAACTTGCGGAACGTTTTGCCCAGGTCACTACCTGGAACGTGAAAGGCCCGCTCCATTTCCCGACCCGGGAGCAGATTTTCGCCACCTTTGCCCCGGAAAAATTTGCGGGCACACTCCGGCCGCTCTGGGGGAGAACGCCATTCAATAACCATCTTTTTGTTTTTCGACGGCACGCGGCCGAAGCTGTTCTGGCTCGGGCAGGACACAGCGATAACCTTTAGTCGTTAGGTCACGCAGGGTCAGCTCCAGACAGCGCGGATGAAACCCGGGATCGGATTGCAGATGATGCCCCTCGTGCAGCAGCAGAATCGCGCCTGGCTTGGTCCTCGATTGGATTCGGGCGGCGACCGCGTCGGCATCTTTACTCACCGTGTCTAACCCGCGCACGGTCCATCCAATCAAATCCATTCCGCGGCGGCGCAGGGCGGGATGGACAAAGAAGTTTTTCAACCCGGCGGGTGTCCGAAAATAGCGGCTCGGGATTTTGCGGCCGTCGATTTCCTCCGCAATCCGACGCGGCGGCAGACACCAGAAAATTGCGCTCGGATGCGTCGCCGTGTGATTCGCGATTTCATGACCAGCCGCGCGGATGGCGGCAAGTTCGGCCGGATACTTTTCCGCGCGGGTTGCGATAACGAAGAAGGTCGCCCTCGCTTCGAACTCGCGAAGAATCTCGAGCATCCGCGGCGTGTGCAACGGATGAGGTCCATCATCGATCGTGAGCCAGACCTCGCGCCGTGGTGTTTCGAAGTGGGTTACGACCCGACCCCACCATTGGCAGTTCGCGACCAGCGTCGGGTAAAGGATGAGCAGGTGAGAAATGAGCAGAATGCCGAGCGCGATCCACGGGTGAAAAGCAACCAGAGCGAGGAACACAAAAGCCGCCAGCACCGCGAAGCCGAGAATGATACGGCGCCTCACCTCAGGGTTCATCGAGCAGTCTCTCAAAGAAAATGCAGAAGATATTCATCCCTACGAGCATGAACCAGCCCGCACCCAGGGCGCTGATCCAGCCGACACGGTCGCGCAGAAAATGGAGCGCGATCAGCGTGATAAGAATCATGATGATGTAATGCTGAAGCCGCTCGTTTGTTGGCGCGGAGTAAAGCCGCACCTTGCGCAGGAGCGCGATGAAAAGCGAGTTCAGATAGTAGAGAACGAGAAAGCCGGCCCAGACCGCAAAGGGCAGAATGAATAGGACCAGGATTCGCCCGATCCACGGCCTAACGGGTAAAAGAAATTCCTGCCCGCAAAAGACCCATGCGATGAGAAAGACGAGTGTGCCCAATCCAAAAGCTTCCAGCCGGCTCCACTTCGCCCGGCGCGGTTTGCCACCAATCAAGGAGGAGACGACCCGCGGGAGGGCAAAGACGTAACCGCGTTCTTTCGATCTCTTCTCCTTCATTGGGCCGGAAAAATCGGGACAAACGAAAACCATTGCGCCCAGTGTGCGGTGATCACTTCCTCGAGCGTGCCGGTCCATTTCGCCATCGCTTCCTCGACCGCGACTTCGCGCCCGCGCTCGTCGCGCCGACAATGAATCGGCTCCCGCGCGATGATTTTATAATGATGATAGAAACTCCGGATGATGAAAACAGGGAAGATCGGCGCCTGCGCGACGAAGCCGAGCACGAAGGGACCATCTGGCAGCCTAACGATTTCTCCGAAGAGTCGGGTCGATCGCTGCGAAGCATGCGGGACCGGGCGATCGCCCTGGATCGAAACGATCTCGCCGCTGCGAATCGCATTCAGTAGCTCGAGCGGAAGAGTCATACTCGAAACGTTGTAAGCGACCTTGACCGCGCCGGCGCCAGTCCGCGCGAGCGAGCGGTCAAGGTGTTGCGCCGTTTCCTTATCCTCCTCCGGGACCCGTACCATCCGGATCTCGCGCTGAAAACGGCGTGCGAAAACCGCCGCCCCAAGATCGTAGCTGCCCATGTGCGCCGTGAGCAGGATCGCGCCGCGCGCTCCCGCCAGTCGCGCCAGGAATTCCTCGCCCTCAAGTTCGTAAACAAATTCGGTGCCGGCGATTTTGAAATCCGCCGCGTCCGCGATCGTCCAGGCGAAATTGTAAAGAGTCAGCCAGGTCCTCAGGTAGTTCGTTAGGGGAAAAGAACCGGGCCGCATGACCCGCAGATTTGAGAGGACCGCGCGCCGCGCCGGGGCGGCGAAGAAGAAAAAGAAAATCGTCCAGAAGAAGATAGTTATCGGCATGAGATAGAAGGGCACATTGGTTACCCCGAAGTCGAGATACTGGCGCCAGAAAACGCCGCGAACCGCGAAGCGGCGCCACCACGCCGGTGCCATCAGGCCTCGAGTGCGGCGGTCTGTGTGGCCACAACCGGAACCGGCGCTTTCCGCCGCGCGAAAAGGAAGCGCAGGTTGAGCAGTTCGGCTTTCCACCAGCGGAGCAGTCCTTTGCGGATCAATTTGTGCAGCCGGATATCCGGGACAAACCCGTCGTAGAGCTCGCGCCAGCCGCAGTTGCGCGCTCCGCAGGCGCCGTGAGCGATCCGGTTGCGCCCGAGCGCGCTCAGCCGCCGATTGTAAAACTTCATCATGCCGGCAAAAATCCGGCCCGGCATTCCTTCGAAAGGCAACTGCAGGAAGGATCGCTCCGGGTTGGCATAAATCGGCCTAACGAGTCCGATGAAATAGGTGCCGACATCGAGGAGGAGCGCGGCCGACATGAGATCGGCCTCGCCCATGTAGAAATATTTGTCCTTGTAGAGTGTCTCGAACCAATCGCGATAGGCGATGAGAAATTGCTGGTTGTAATAGTCGCGCCGCTTGCTGGTCTCTTCTCCGCCTAACGACCGCGCGACGAGATCGCTCACGACCGAAGTGGTATAAGCGCAAAGGTCGAGTCCGGGGCTGTAAAGGGGATCGATGAAACTGGCCGCGTCGCCCGCGATCGCCCAGCCCTCGCCGCACACCTGCGCGGCATAATAGGGCAACGCCGAGTAGGCACGCGTGTCGTGCTCGACCACTTTCGCGTCCCGGAAAATCTCGCGCCCGACCGGATGCGCGAGGATGTGCTGATGCAGGCGCTCGCCGAGGTTGGCTCCTTCGGCCAGCTGGAAAATGCGGCTGTCGTAAACCAGGCCCGCGCTATAATCCCCGCCCTTGAGCGGAATGATCCAGCACCACCAACCCTGGCCCATGAGATGGTTGGTCGCCCAGCTTCGTCCGGTCCGGGCCGCCGCCGCGTAGCCTGGAAACTTTTCCCGCCAGTCATAACTATCCCAATCCTTCACCCCGTCGAAGCGCGCCCAGACGGCATTGATCGGGTGCTCGGTGTTTTGGCGGAAATGCCCGAGTTTGCGGGCAAGGAACGAAGCGCGACCGGTGGCATCGACGACCCAGCGGCAACGCACTTCGCGCTCTTCGCCATGAAGCAACACGCCTAACGACTGCCCACCCGCGCCGCCGAGGTCGCAGCGCGTCACCTTCGCCGGCTTCCAAACCTCGCAGCCCGCCTTAGCTGCCAGTTCGAGCAGGTGGGCGTCAAGTTTCGAGCGGTCCACCTGAAAAGTCGGGAGACGCGCCTGATAGCGTGCGCCGATCTCGACGCAATCATCGAAGGGCTGGTCGGGGCGATTGGCGAACCAAAGCCGCAAGCCCTGTTTGAGAAGCTGCTCGTGCCCGAGGTAACTCGTTAGGCCAAGGATCCGGGTGAGAAAACAACTGCTCACTTCGGTCGTCGATTCGCCAACCTTGCGATCGAAGACCGTCGCCTTCTCGATGATGAGAATGCGCGCTTCCGGGCGGCGCCGTTTGATGAGGAGCGCGGTCGCGGCGCCGGAGAACGCGCCGCCAAGAATCGCGACATCGAATTCCGGTGTCATGCAGGAAGGACGATGGACTGTCGCCCCGGGAAACGCAATCATCCTAACGGCAATGATCTTCACCAACGGCCGCTTGATTTTTCCCGATCGAATCGCGGACGGCTTGTCGTTGCGGGTCGAGCACGGCAGGATCACTGCGATCGGTCGCGAGAGACCGCGGGCGGACGAGGAGGTGATCGATCTCGCGGGGAATTATCTCGCGCCGGGCTTCATCGACCTGCATGTCCACGGCGCGCTCGGGCGCGACACGATGGAGGGCACGAGCGAAGCTTTCCGTGCGATTTGCGATTACCACGCCGGCGGCGGGACGACCTCGCTCCTCCTCACCACCGTGACCGCGCCGATCGCGGAGATCGTGCGTGTGGTCAGCGCGATCGGCCGCGCGCGCGGGAGCATTCCACAATTGCGCGGCGCGCATGTGGAAGGGCCTTTTATCTCCGCCGAGAAGCGAGGCGCACAACGAGCCGAGTTCATAGTTGAGCCAACCCCGGAGATGGTTGGGCCATTACTCGAGCTGGGGCTGGTCATTCAGCGGATGACAATTGCGCCCGAAGTGCCCGGCGCGCTTGAGTTGATCGCGCGCCTAACGAAAAGCGGAATCTCGGCGAGCAGCGGGCACAGCAATGCATGGGAAGAAGAAGCCCGCGCCGCCTTTGAACATGGAATGCGACAGGTGACGCACACGTTCAATTGCATGTCCTCGATCCGTCGACGGCAAGGTGAACTAGTCGCGGGATTGCTCGAGTTCGCTCTCAGCGAGCCAGAGATTTTCTGCGAGTTGATCGCGGACGGCCAGCACGTCGGCACCACGCTGATGCGGATGCTTTATCGCGCAAAAGGCGCGGCTGGGATTTGTCTCGTCAGCGACGCGACCGCCGGGGCCGGTCTGCCTAACGAGAGCCGCTTTCAGCTCGGTGGGCTTGACTGCGTGGTGCGCAATGGCGCCTGCTGGGTGGCGGACGGCTCGGCGCTGGCCGGGAGCGCGGCGCGAATGATCGATCTCCTCCGGCACATGGTCGAGCCGGTCGGCATCCCGCTGCACGAAGCTGTGCAAATGGCGACGCAAACCCCGGCGCGCGCCATGGGCTGGCAAACGAAGGGGCGATTGGCGATCGGGTGTGACGCCGACCTCGTGATTCTTTCGCCGCAATTGCAAGTCGAGCGAAGCTATTGCGGCGCGGTGCCTTGCCAGAACCCATCCCAAAATAGGAGATGGCGGCTAGCTTAACGCCTCAACCGGTTCTGGCGTTGTTACCTCAGCCGGAATGACAAGCCTTTTACTCGTTAGGCTAGCCATTACCACCGCTGCCCGCCTCATAACTGCGACCGGAAAGGCAGCATGACCCATTCGGTAAATCGCTCCCAGGCCGGGCGATTGCGGAACTGCGCGAGGGTGTATTCCTGCGATTTGCGCAAGTCGTTCTCGAACATCGCTTCCATCCGCCGCCCGAATTGCCGATCGTAAATCGCAAGGTCGAGCTCCTCGTTTATCTCGGCCGAGCGGGGATCGAAATTCGATGATCCGAAGACCGAAAAGATCCCATCGATCACCATCGCTTTGGTGTGAATCATCGTCGGCTCGTATTCGAAAATCCGCACTCCGCCCTCGAGCAACCTTCCGTAGGCGGCGCGCCCGGCGCTTTTCGTCAGGGGCTGATCGTTGTGCGCGCCCGGGAGGATGAAGCGCACATCCACTCCGCGCCGCACCGCGGCGACGAGCAGGTCCACCTGGTCATTGCTCGGCGTGCAGTAGGCGTTTGTTATCCAGATCCGCTTTTCCGCGGCGGCGAACGAGATCGCCTGCGTCAGCGGCAAGGGCGCCATCGAGAAGGAATGCGAAGCGATGATCTGCGCGGGCAGTGTCCCGGCGGCTCCCAGAAAAGGGAATTGATCGGGACCGCTCAAGGTCTCACCAAAGGTTTTGATCCAGTGACTCTCGAAGGCGGCTTGCAATTCGCTCACGAGCGGCCCTTCGATCCGCGCCTGCACATCGTGCCAATGCTTTGCATCCTGCCCGTGCCCGGACCATTGCTCGGCGAAACCGATGCTGCCGGTAAATCCGACCCGCCCGTCGATGACAAGAACACGCCGGTGGGAGCGGCGGTTCGTGCGATCGATTCGCCACGAGAGGAGCGGATGATAATAGGCAAACTTGCAGCCCGCTTTCTTCATCAGCGCGACATCGGAATTGTCCAGGTGCCAGCTGGAGCCGAGACCATCGAGGAGAATGCGTACTTCCACCCCAGCGCGTGCCCGCTCCACGAGCGCGTCGCGAAAGGCCCGCCCGACCTTATCCGAATAGACAATGTAAGCCTCGAAATTCACCGTCTTTTTCGCCCCGCGGATGGCCGCGAGCATGGCGGGAAAAAATTCGTCGCCGTTTTGCAAAAGATCGATTCGATTTCCGCCTAACGGCACCGGATCGGCCAGCGCCAGCGCCGATCCAAAAAAGGCCGGATCATCCACGCCGTAGGTGTGGACGAGGTGATATTCGATGACGTGCCGGCGGATGAGGAAAATGCAGAGCACCGCGACGAGCCCGAGAAAGGCCAGAACGATCGCGATCCATTCCATCAGCTCCAGTTCCCACCAGAGAAACCGGCTGCGTTTCCGTGCCCGAGCCATCGCGCGGGAGCTTCGCTGGCCTACCCCGGCGGCGTCAATCCTCGGCTGAGCGCGCGAGGATTTGCGCAGAAGATTGGACGAGCGTTTGTTGCCTGCTGCCGTGCGCGCCGCGCACATTCTTGTATGCCCGCGAAGGTCCGTTCCAGCGCCGCCGTCTCACCCTCCAACGTTGTGCCCATGCCGCAGCCCGATCGCGAGCTGACGAAGCGCGCCCTTTCCGATCACAAGAATTTCATTAACCGCGAGCTGAGCTGGCTCGAGTTCAATCGCCGCGTCCTCGAAGAAGCGCAGGACCCGACCCAGCCGCTCCTCGAGCGGGTTAAATTTCTCGGGATTGTGAGCTCGAATCTCGACGAATTTTTCGAGATCCGTGTCGCCGGCATCAAGCAACAGATCGCGAGCGAGACGAGCGACGTTGGTCCCGACGGGATGAGCCCGACCGCGACCTTCGAAGCGATCGAGCGCGTTGTGCATGCGATGGTGGCCGATCAATCCAAGCTCTGGAAGAAGGAGATCGAGCCGCTCCTGCGCGAGAACAATATCTTCCTTCGCGACCTTGCCGAGCTGAGGGCGAAACGCGCCGCCTGGGCGCGCCGGTATTTCGAGCAGGAAGTTTTCCCGATGCTCACTCCGCTCGCAGTCGATGCCAGTCATCCCTTCCCGCAGCTGTTGAACAAGAGCCACAACCTGCTCGTTAGGGCGTATGCCAGAAAAGGCGGCGATCCGATGCACGCAATCGTGCAGGTGCCGCGTGCTGTCTCGCGTCTGATCCATTTGCCAAAAGGCGAGAATGGCGATGAAAGCTGGAACTACATTTACCTCGCCTCGCTCATCAAACAGCACGTCGCGGAGTTGTTTCCCGGGCTGATTATCGACGGCGTGCACGCCTTTCGCGTCACCCGCAATAGCGATCTTTACGTTGACGAGGAGGAAGCGGAGAATCTCCTCCGCAGCATCGAACAGGAGTTGCGCCGTTCGAGCCGCGGCAATGCCGTCCGCCTCGAAGTCGAAGCCGATTGCCCTGACGATTTCTCCGATTTGCTCCTGGAATTTTTTCAGCTCACCGCACCCGACCTTTACAAGCTCGATGGTCCGCTCTCCATGACCCATCTTTCGCCGCTCCTGGCGAACGATGCGTTCGCGAAACTCAAAGATCGCGTTTTCCAACCGACCCGCGACCCGGCCCTTCCGCCGCATGCCGATATTTTTGAAGCGATGCGCAAGCAGGATATCCTGCTCCATCATCCCTACGAGAGCTACGACCCGGTGGTCGAGCTGGTGGAAAGCGCGGCGACCGATCCGCTGGTGCTCGCGATCAAGATCACGCTTTACCGCACGAGCGGCGACTCGCCGATCGTCGAGGCGCTGATCGATGCCGCGCGCAACGGCAAGCAGGTCACCGCTCTGGTGGAATTGCGGGCGCGTTTCGACGAAGCGAACAACATTCAATGGGCCCGCCGCCTCGAGGAAGCGGGCGCGCACGTCGTTTACGGGGTGGTCGGATTAAAAACGCACTGCAAGGCGCTCCTCGTCGTTAGGCGAGACCTCGATCGGCTCCGGCAATATGTCCATCTCGGGACCGGAAATTATCATCCGCGGACTGCGCGCATTTACACCGACTTCAGCCTCTTCACGACCGCGCCCGAGTTGACCGAAGAAGTGGCGATTGTCTTTAACACACTCACCGGGCTGGCCGGCTACCCCGGGTTGAAGAAACTGCTCGTCGCTCCCTTCGATCTCCACCCTCGGCTGATCGGGCTGATCCGCCGGGAACGCGATCACGCCCGCGAAGGCAAACCGGCGCGGATCGTGGCGAAACTAAATTCGTTAGTCGACGAGGAGATAATCGAGAAACTGTACGATGCCTCCTGCGCCGGGGTGAAGATCGACCTCATCATCAGGGGAATTTGCTGTCTTCGGCCAAAGCTGCCGGGCTTGAGCGAGAACATCCGCGTGATCAGCATTGTCGGGCGTTTTCTCGAGCACAGCCGCATCTACTACTTCCATAACAACGGCCAGGCCGACCTTTACCTCGCCAGCGCCGACTGGATGCCGCGCAATTTTTATCGCCGGGTCGAGATCGCTTTCCCGATCGATGCGCCCCCTTTACGCGAGGAGATCATCGCCGAAATTCTCCCGCGTTTCCTGACCGACTACGGCAAGGCACGCGAGCTCCAGGCCGACGGCACTTTCATCCGGCTCAAGCCGGGCGATGGCAAACCGCGTTCGCAGGCGCAACTGCAATTCCGCGAACATTCGCGCCGTCAGGCAAAAAAGCTGGCCGAGAAACAGCGCCTCGCCAAAATGCGGCTCTCGCCCATCAAAACGATGCCCGAGCGCCGCAAATGAGAAGTATCCTCGTTGTCGATATCGGCGGCTCGGCCGTCAAGCTGATGATTTCGGCCGAGGGAAAACGGCGCAAATTTCCGTCCGGTCCGAAGCTCCGGCCTAACGACGCGATCGCGCAGATCAGGGAACTGACGCGCGACTGGAATTACGACGCGATCTCGATCGGCTTTCCCGCGCCGGTGCGCGACGGAAAGATCGTGCAGGACCCGAAAAATCTCGGGAAAAACTGGGCCGGCTTTAATTTCGAAAAGGCGTTAGGCAAACCGGTGCGCGTGATCAACGACGCCGCTCTCCAGGCGCTCGGGAGCTATCACGGCGGCGGCCGCATGCTCTTCCTCGGCCTCGGCACCGGGCTCGGCTCGGCGCTTATCTGGCAGGATCATCTTCTCCCGCTGGAGTTGGGCGACCTCCCGTATGTCGATTACGCCATCATCGAGCGCGTGCTCGGCGACGCCGGTTTGAAGAGATTGGGAAAGAAAGATTGGCAGCGGGAGACCCTCTGGACGATCAAACTTCTCAAACAGGCATTCATCGCCGATTATGTCGTCCTCGGCGGCGGCAATGCGAAGCTCATCAAGAAACTGCCCGGCGGCTTCGAGCTTGGGCATAACCGTAACGTTTACCCCGGCGGCGTTAGGCTCTGGGAAACGGATGCGGCGACGAAGCGCCCGAAATGGCAAATCGTCTAAGACGGGCGCTGGCCAGGAGTTGGGAGCATCGGCCTTGCGGCTTTACTCGTTAGGCCAAAGGTAATGGACTAAGAATTGATTCCACCGCGCCTTATTACCAGCGCTCGAAGGCGGCTGCGCATTTTTCATTTCGTCGTCTCTGCCCGGTGCCGCGCTCTTCGGCGCCATCCCGGCGATGCTTCGCACGTATGCCGCGATTTCCCACGTTTCCTCTTCCCCCGTTTCGTCCACGGAAAGCTGGCATTCCGTTAGGCCGGCCATACATGATCGAGCTATAAATTTCGCCCGGATCGCTCCCGCGGCTCTTGCCGCCGACCATGGGATGGGACGGTAACTTCTTACTGGCTCCTAGCTCCGCGCAAAGGCCGCGGCTCTGGCTCAAAGACACGCGCTTCGCGCCTACAATCACTTAGGAGAAAGACGATGAGAATACGCAGACAGACCCCACCGCCCGAAATATGTGAGACCAAACTTTCTTACGACGTTTGCTATCCACCTGCGAAGGCGAGGATGCAAGCGAGCGGCCATGATCTGCAAGTCCGCAGTTCAGCCTCGGCTTGATCTGCCGATAAATGACTGCTGCAGACAGTGAGAAGAGCGATCGAAAGGAACCAAGCGAGTAGTGATGGCAAATTTTTCATGCTAGGCTCGACCGGTTCGCGTCTGGCGGCTTCATTCCCGGCCGGCGAGCTTCGAGCAGGCAATGCAGCAATATCACGAACTCCTTCGACTCGTGCTGGAACAGGGAAGCGTGAGACAGGATCGCACCGGTACGGGCACGCTTTCGGTTTTCGGCGCCCAGGTCCGGTTCGATCTGCGTCCGGGCGGTCCGGGATTTCCTCTCCTAACAACCAAAAAGTTGCATCTTAAATCGATCATCCACGAGTTACTCTGGTTTTTGCGCGGCGACACCAACGTCGCCTACCTGCGGGAACGCGGGGTTACGATCTGGGACGAATGGGCTGACGAGCGGGGCGACCTCGGCCGAGTCTACGGCGCGCAATGGCGCGACTGGCGCGGCCCTAACGACGAGCACATCGACCAGATCGACCGTCTCATCGAGCAGATCAAGACCAACCCAGACAGCCGCCGGCTCCTCGTCACGGCCTGGAACCCGGCCGAGGTGGAGGCGATGGCCTTGCCGCCCTGCCACGCCCTTTTTCAATTTCACGTGCAGGAGGGCGAACTGAGCTGCCAACTCTACCAGCGGAGCGCCGATCTTTTCCTTGGCGTCCCCTTCAACATTGCGAGCTACTCGCTCCTCACCATGATGGTCGCGCAGGTCTGCGGGCTGACGAGTGGCGAATTCATCCACACCTTTGGCGATCTCCATCTTTACCGGAACCATCTCGACCAGGCCCGCGAACAACTCGCCCGCACCCCACGCCCACTCCCGCGCATGGAATTGAACCCCGCGGTCAAAAATCTTCGTGATTTCCGCTTCGAAGATTTCACCCTCGTCGGCTATGACCCTTGGCCACCAATCAAGGCGCCGATCGCGGTCTGATCCCGGCGCTCCGCGCAATCGCCCTAGAAGCCAAGCCATCTCAATAAGTCCAAAAAGCCTGTCATCCCGAGCGAAGTCGAGGGCTCCCGGCGCGCAAGCTTTAAGGTGACTTCCACGGGATCCCTCGACTCCGCTGCGCTCCGCTCGGGATGAGCGCCATTTATGAGATGGCTTGTAACACAGGCATCCTGCTTGATGGCACCGGCTGTGCGACCTGCACCCGGTCGAAGAGCTGGCCGCGCACGAATCGAAAAATGACGCGGCCGGATGGAAACCGGAGCCGCGCGTTTTTGGGATATGGGACGGTTTTTTTGGGGAATGGAACGCACGCTCTCGCTTCTCTGCGCAATCGGCGCGGTGATCAGCGCCGTCCTCCTTGCCACGCCCTCGTTAGGCGGAACGCCCGCCACCTCGATCGAGATCGATCTCCGCGACCAGACCGCCTATCTCATCCGCAACGGCCGCGCCGTTCTTTCCACCCCGATCTCCTCTGGCCGCTACGGGCACCTCACCGCGAGGGGCTCCTTCAAAGTGATCGAGAAAGAGCGCAATCATTTTTCCACCATCTATGGCCGTATCGTCGATCGCAGTGGCCGCACCGTCATTGCCGACGCGGACGTCGACATGCCGGTGCCGCGCGGCTGCCGCTTCGAACCCGCGCCGATGCGTTACTTCGTCCGGTTCAACAGCGAGATCGGGATGCACGCCGGCTATCTCCCCGGCTATCCCGCCTCGCACGGCTGCGTGCGGCTGCCGGAGAGCAACGCGATTGCGATTTTCAACGCCGTCGACGTGGGCACGCCCGTCACCGTCTTCGGTCGCACCCCGCGCGGGCGGGAGATGCAGATGGGCGAAGCGCGCCTGCGCCAGCCGGGGCAACGATTCTGGCCTAACGACGCGCGTTTCTCTTATCCTCCACCCTGGTGGGTGCGCTGAGGTAGCTTGTTCTCGGCCCGCCAACCCCTCACCTGGCGCTTCGCGTCCTCCTCTCCCCGAGGGAGAGGATTAAGGTGAGGGCAAAGTGCCTAACAAACTGAGCATTGGCCACGACTACCTGCGCCAAATGGACCAAACTTTGGCATTGACGCTATCGCTCTCATCCCACTAGCCTCGCGCGGTTATGAAAGCCATTCTCGCCACCCTCCTCTGCTACCTGCTTGTTCAAGCCCAATGTTTCGCCCACAAAGGCGGACCCTTTGGGGGAGGAAAAGGTCAGGTCGTGACTACCGGTATCTATGCCGCCATTCTGATTCCCAGCACCTGCAGCGATTGCCTGGGCTCAAACACACTCGGGTTATTTACAATGACCGTTCCGGAAACCGGGCTCGCGTCCGGCACCGCGTTCATGTTCGGATTTGGTGCTTCTTTCACCGGCACAATTCAAGGTGCAATCGACCCGAAAACATTAAACCTCTACGTCGTTTTCAACACCGAGTTCGATATCACTGTCCAACAAACAATCGACACGACCGTGATCTATGCCTATCTCGCGAATGGCCAGTTAACGGATAACAAGATTGTAGCTGGAAGAGGTTTTTCGATGCCTCGGATTAACGGCATCGCGAACATCACTTTCTCGACCAGCCCGGGTGGATCAAAGTATCTCCCGGGATTTCCAGAAGAGGCTCAAGCGGTTCCCTACACCGTCCTTGGCTTCAAACAAGCCTAACGAGAAAAGGTGAAGACGAGCGGCTGTGAAAGCCGGGCTGGGCGCGCCTTCACGCTGCTCGAATTGGCCATCGCGCTCGTCGTCGTCGGCATCCTCGCCACCATGCTGCTGCCGGTCTACGCCGGGATGCGAGCCCGCGCGCAAAAAGCGCAATGCATCGCCCACCTGCACAATCTGTACGTCGCGGCCGACCTATATGTCCAGCGTAACGGCAGTTGGCCCCAGATCGCTCACGGCGACTCTGGCACAGGCGACGCTGACTTCGCCAACGCCTGGATCGATGCCCTCGCACCTTTCGGTCCCACTCGGCAAACCTGGATCTGTCCCGCGATCGAGGAAGTGCTGCAGAACCCCGATTACCAGCAACCGCAAAACGCGCGGCTCGATTATTTCCCAATGAGCTTCGATGATAAACCGACCACCCCGCACCGATGGCCGCGCCAACCCTGGTTTGTCGAGACAGCCAACGTCCACGGCCACGGCAATCTCATCATCTTCACCGATGGCAGCGT
>JAICXG010000123.1 GCA_025980625.1 Chthoniobacterales bacterium | reverse complement strand
GGCGAGCTGGCCTTTCGTCTGATCAAAGAGCGGCCGGTCCACGTGCTCGATCGCGGAGGGTTTCAAGTCGAGCAATTCCACCGTGGCCTGCATTGCCTCGGCGACCGAGGCGAAGAAAACCAAGGCGAGGGCTTTCGTCCGTGGCAGCGGCAGGATGTTGAGCTCGGCGGAACAGATCGCGGCGAGGGTGCCTTCGCTCCCGGCGAGGATCTCGGTGAGATTGTCGGGTGCGCGCAAAAAGCGCTCGAGCGCGTAACCGCTCCAGCGCTTCAACATGCCCGGCGGCATCCGCCCGGCGATTTCGGCGGATTGTTGCCTAACGAGCCTCGCGATCTTCTCCTGTTTCGCGGCGAGTGCGCGGCGACCCGGACCGATCGTCTCGATCCGCCCATCAGCGAGCACGATTTCGAGCGCGCGCACGTGATCGGCGGTCGTGCCGTAGACCGGCACGCGCGCCCCGGAGGAATTGTTGGCGATCATTCCACCTAGCGTTGCCCGCGAACTGGTCGCGACGTCGGGACCGAAGCAGAACCCGTGCGGCTTGAGAAAGGTGTTGAGTTGGTCGAGCACCACGCCGGCGCCGACACGGACGGTGTGGCGCTCGAGATCGAGAGCGCTGATCTGGCGGTTGTAGCGAGAGAAATCGACGATCAGTCCATCGCCGAGCGCGCCCCCGGCAAGTCCGCTGCCCGCCCCGCGCGGCGATACAGAAAGGCCGGCACTCGCCGCTGCCAGGATAATATCGCGCGCCTGCCCGGCGCTGCGCGGGAACGCAACGGCTGCCGGCTCGATCTGGTAAAGTGACGCATCGGTGGCGTAGAGCTGCCGCGTGAGATTGTCGAACGCGATTTCACAATTCGCCGCGACCAGCGCGCGTTGCTGAGCCGACGTCATGGACTCAAGATTCGCCGCTCGCGAGCGATTACAAGCACACCGCCGGATGGCGAAAGCTGATCGTTAGGCGCCTAGGGTGTCGGCCGGGCGGAAGCCTTCGGCGCGGGCTTGGGCACAAGTGGACCGGGCGGGACAACTCCCACTGCACCCTGCGCGATGGACGCCGTAGCGACAGGAGTATTTTGCGGCGCCGGTTTTGCACCGGCGGCAGCCGTGGCAGCTGGCCCCGCAGGCAGCGCCGGTGCGCCGGCGGCGGCGCTTTTTTCCAGCTCGCGGCGGACGGCTGAACCAGCGGTGGTGCGATGCGCGTAAAGAAACGAGAGCACGAGAACGATGATGAAAAAAATCGTCGCCAGCCAAGTGGTCGCGGTCGTGAGGACGTTGGTGGTCTGCGCGCCGAAAATGTTCTCTGTCACGCCGCCGCCGAACGCCGCGCCGAGGCCCTCGCTCTTCGGCCGTTGCATGAGGATGACGAGCATCATGAGCAAGGCGACGACCACTTCGAGCACGAGCAGGATGTTGATAAAAATGTTCATGCGGGAGGGCGAATATGGCGAAAGCGCCCGGTTTGTCTACCTCAGCGCACCGGGACTTTGCGATGCACCCAAACGCTGTTCACAATCCCGAGCCCGAACATGATCATGAGCGCGAATGAGCCGCTGTAGCTAATGAGCGGCAACGGCACACCGGTGATCGGGAGAATGGAAATGGTCATCCCGACGTTTTGAAACACGTGGGTGAAAATGAGTGTGGTGATTCCGATCACGAGCAGCAGCCCAAACATGTCGCTCGCCTTCCACGCGACAAAGAGACAGGTCAGCAGCAGGAGGCCGAAAGCGCTGAGCAAGGTCACTCCGCCGAGAAATCCCCACTGCTCGCCGATGGCGGAAAAAATGTAGTCGTTATGCACCGCCGTCGAAGGAAGAAACCCAAGCTCGATCTGCGTGTTCGGCGCTTTAAAACCTTTGCCCGACCAGCCGCCGGAGCCGATCGCGATGAGCGACTGGTTGATGGCCCAAGCCGATCCCTGGCGGTCGATATCAGGATTAATGAATGCCGTGATCCGCTCCTGCTGGTACGGTTTCAGGCCGACGTAAGCGACCGGAATAAAGGCGACGACTATGAGCACCACGCAAAGCAAATAGCGCAGCGGCATTTGCCCGACGAAAAGGAGCGCGAGAATTACCGGACCCCAGATGATCACTTCCCCGAGGTCGGGTTGCATGAGAATGAGGAGACAGGGCGCGCCCGCGATCGCGCTGCAGATGATCAGGCGAAGCATCGGATGCATGTCGCGGAATTGGCTGAGGAAAAGGGCGATCACCATGATGCCGGCGACGACAGCCAGTTGTGCCGGCTGGAAATTGATCGGCCCGAGATGAAGCCAACTGCGCGAACCGTAAACCTTTGTTCCGATGAAGCGGGTGAGGATGAGGAAGAATAAGCCGGCAAAATACATCGGCAGCGCACCCCATTTGATCCAGCGATAATCGATCAGGCTCGTAACGATGAAGGCGAAGAAGCCAACCGCGACCCAACTGGCTTGTTTGCGCCAGAACTCGGCCGCGACTGGATCCTGCCGCATGTAGGTGGCGCTGTAGATTGCGACTACGCCAAAAACCGCCAACGCGAGCATAGTCACGGCGAGCAACCAATTGAGCCCGAGTAACTTTCTCAGGAACGGCGTCATTTCAGAGAAAGTATTTTAACGGGAGAAGCACAAGATAGTGAGCGTCTTCTCCCGATCCAGCAGCGAACATACCAGCAAAGCATGAAAAAATTTTATCGGATTCGTAATCAGCAACTTACCATCGAATCCGCTCCTCAGCCATCGTCTGCACCTTGTCAGCTTGGATGGCGAACCGTAGACTGGTTGCCGTTTCTCGTCCAAAACAAAACTCCGATGGCGAAGAAAAAGGCAAAGCGAAAACTAGCCCGACCGATGTTGCCGATGCAACGGCATCTCAACCTGCGCCACGAAGGACGTTACTTCGATTTGCGCCGGATTTTTGATCGCGTGAATGAGCGCCATTTTCGCGGGAGATTGCGCGGCTATCGCGTCGTCTGGGGCCGGCGCCGGAAAGAGCGACCCAAGGAATACTTCATCTTCGGCTCGATTCAGGAAGAAGATCGCGTCATTCGGATTCATCCGCTGCTCGACCAGCCGTTCGTGCCGCGCTGGTTCGTCGAGTACGTGCTCTATCACGAGATGCTGCACTCGGTTGTGCCGGAGGAAACCGACTCATCAGGGCGACGCCGGATTCACACCGACGAATTCTATCGCCGCGAAAAAGCATTCCCGCGCTATCGTCGTGCCCGGCGCTGGGAAGATGATAATCTCGCGCGGTTCTTGCGCTAGTGAGCCAGGCGCTCGCCGCGGATCCGCCTAACGAACCTCTTCCGCCGCCGGGCGCCGGCTCCAATCAGACGGCAAGGGTGTCGTTGTGACGTTCTTCTTGATGAGGTACCACAGCGCGATCGCGAGCAGGAGAGAGGTCAGTTTCGCGCGCCAGTTGTTCAGGATCAGCTTCTTCATGGTAACGATGGAGTAAAATCTCGCCGAGCCTTTGCCGGAAGGTGTCGTGGCTAAAATTCCGTTCGATCCGGCGTCGATAACAGATTGTGATCGCGCCCGTCTCCTCCGAAACGACGACCGCGACCGCGTCCGATTCTTCCGTGATGCCGAGGCCGGCGCGATGGCGCAGCCCGAGGCTGCGATCGAGCGTCTCGCGCTGGCTCACTGGGAAAATGCAGGCGGCGGCAGCGATCCGACCATTGCGGATGATTACGCCGCCGTCGTGCAGGGCGGACTTCGGGTGGAAGAGCGTGAGAAGTAACTCGGACGAGAACTCCGCGTCGACGATCACGCCCGTTTCCTCGTAGACCTTGATGGAGGTGTCGCGCTCGATCGCGATCAATGCGCCGAATTGCTTGGCGGAAAGTTGCGCCACGACTTCGGCCAGATCGTGCACGGTTTCGCGCTTCTCACTCGTTAGGGAAAAAATCGGATGACCGCCCAACTCGGCGAGCGCGCGCCGCAGTTCCGGTTGGAAAATGACGACGAGTGCGACTGCGAGAAACACGGAAAAGCTCCGGATGATGAAGCTGATGACGACAAGGTTCAGCAGTTGCGAGATGAGTGTGAGGGTAAGGAAAACGATCGCGAGCCCGGTCAGCACTTTCGCTCCGCGTGTCCCGCGAAAATAGAGATAGCCGTAATAGATGACGATGCTGAGGAGGAGGACCTCGACGGCGCTGCGCCAGTAATCAAAAAAGATGTGAGTAATGGTGTGGATCATCGGCTGGCGGCGAGCAGAGCTTCCGTCGTGCGCAAGGCCTGAGCGTTCGGCATCACGTCGTGCACCCGCAAGACGTGTGCCCCCCGTTCCCGCAGCAACGAAGTCATCGCGACCGTGGCGCTTGCCCGATCGCCTTGGCCGCCGGGGATCTTGCCGAGAAAAGACTTGGCGGAAACGCCCACGACGAGCGGTCGATCTTCGACTCGGAGCCGATGCAGATTGGCGAGCAATTCCATATTGTGACCTGTCGTTTTCCCAAAACCGATGCCCGGGTCAAAGGCGATGCAGAGCGGGTCCACTCCCGACCGTACCGCCAGGGCAAACTGGTGTCGAAAAAATTCAGCCACCTCGGCGACGACATCATCGTAGATCGGGTTGAGCTGCATCGTCTGGGGCGTGCCTTGCATGTGCATGATGATGAGCGCGGCGCCCGTCTCGGCCGCGAGCGCGAACATCGCCGGATCGCCGCGCCCACCGGTCACGTCGTTGATGATCGTGGCGCCGAGGCTGATCGCCGCGCGTGCCACAATCGCCTTCGAAGTATCAATCGAAACGTGAGTCAAAACCGAGCTCTTGATCTCCTCGATAACAGGGAGCACGCGCTTCATCTCTTCCGCCCCCGGAACCGGTCTGGCGCCGGGTCGCGTCGATTCGCCCCCTACGTCAATGATGTCGGCCCCGCTCTGCGCCATCTCGATGCCATGTCTGACCGCTGCTTCCCTCGTGAAAAATCGACCGCCATCGGAGAATGAATCTGGCGTCACGTTGAGCACGCCCATGAGTAGTCCGCGATTCGTTAGGTCGAGAATGTTTCCGCCGATTTTCCAGCGCGCGACCTGCATGACTCATTGAGACTAACACAGCCGTTGCTTTATTCGACCCGCGCACCTTCCGCGAAATGCCTGCTTTCAATCAGACCGCTTTCTTCGATGATCGAGGGCGCGCATGAAACGTGAGACCGACATCAAAGAACGAATCCTTGCTCTCCTCCGCCATCCCAAGTACCGCCCGCTCGACAAGAAAGAGCTGGCGCGCGGCCTCGGTTTTCGGGGCGAGGAGGGGCGCGAGGTAAAGCAGGCCCTGCGCGAACTCGAGCAGGCGGGAGAGATCGCGCGCATCCGCAAGAACCGCTACATCCTTCCCGAGGAAGCCGATCTCCTGGCCGGCAGATTGCAGATTCATCCTGCGGGCTACGGTTTTCTCACCCGCGAAAACGGCGAAACCGGCGACATTTTCATCTCGGCCGAGAACACCGGCACAGCGATGAACGGTGATCGGGTGGTGGCGCGAATCACGCGCGATGCGGACTATGCGCGCGCCCGTAGCGGGAGCAATCGCGCCGAGGGTCGCGTCATTCGCATTCTCGAACGGGCGCACGACACGATCGTGGGCACGCTCCAGCAGAGCCGGAATTTTTACTACGTCGTGCCGGATGATCCGCGCCTTGTACACGACGTCTACGTCCATCCGCGACCACTTCCAGACGCGGCGCGGGCGCCTCAGCCTAACGACAAGGTGGTCGTGAGACTGGAAGCTTGGGAATCGCGTCACGTCAATCCCGAGGGCGAGATCATCGAGCTGCTTGGGCGCGCTTCCGACGCCGGTGTGGACATGCTTTCGATCATCCGCAAGCACAACCTCCCGGTGCAGTTTCCCGAGCTCGTGCTCGGGCAAGCCGATGAAATTCCCGAGACGGTCGATCCCGATCGTTTTCCGGAACGCGAGGACCTGCGCGGCAGGTTTATTCTCACGATTGATCCGGATGACGCGCGCGATTTCGACGACGCGATTCATGTCGAACGGCTGAGCGGAGGCGAGTGGGAACTCGGCGTGCATATCGCGGATGTCTCGGCTTACGTTGCGCCCGGGAGTGCGCTCGATCGCGAGGCGCTCCGGCGCGGCAACAGCGTCTACCTGGCCGATCGCGTTATCCCGATGTTGCCGGAGCGGCTGAGCAATGGGGTTTGCAGTCTCAATCCCAGTGTCGTTAGGCTGACCTACTCGGTCTTCATTCGCTTCACCAAAAACGGCGCGGCACGGAGCGCGCGCTTTGCCCGCACGATGATCGAGAGCGCGCGCCGTCTCACTTACAAGGAGGCATATGCGATCCTGCAAAAATCGCCTAACGACGAGCTCGGGCGCCGCCTCCACACCGCCTGGAATCTCGCTTCCATTCTGCGCCGGCGGCGTTTCGCGCATGGCGCGCTCGATCTCGATTTTCCCGAGGTCAAAGTGGTGATCGACCGCGAGACGGGGAAGCCGCTTCGTCTCGAGAAAATCGAGAATGACGAGTCGCACCAATTGATCGAGGAGTTTATGCTCGCCGCTAACGAAGCCGTCGCCAGCGAACTAAAGAACCGGCTCGTGCCGACGATCTATCGTGTGCACGAAAACCCCGAGCCGGAAAGGCTGGCGGAATTTCGCGAGTTCGTTCTCAGCTACGGATTTCAAGTGGGCGACCTGACCCACCGCAAGGAATTGCAGCGCCTGCTCGAATCGTTTCGCGGCAAGCCGGAGGAACAGGCGATGAAGATCGGGTTGCTGAAAAGTTTGAAACGCGCCCGCTACGCGACCCAGCCGCTTGGCCATTACGGTCTGGCAAAAAACAATTACACCCATTTCACCAGCCCGATTCGGCGTTACGCCGATCTCGTGGTTCACCGCACCCTCGACCACGCGAGCCAGAAAAAAGCGAGCAGACGAAATCAGGCCGATCTCATGCGTGTGGCCGAGCACATTTCCACGACGGAACGCGTCGCGGCCGAGGCGGAGCTCGAGTCGGTGAAAATCAAGAAGCTGGAATTTTTGCAGCAACAACTGACGGCAAAAAAGCCGCAGAGTTTTCGGGCCGTCGTGCTTGAGGTGCGCAATTACGGGCTGCTGGTGGAACTGCCTGATGTGCTGCTGACCGGGCTGATCCACGTCTCCTCACTCAGCGGTGAGTTTTATCGCTTCGACGCGGCTCGTCACCAGCTCATCGGCCGTCGATCACAGCGCATCCTCGCCGTCGGCGACATTCTCGAGGTGGTGGTGGCGCGAGTCGATTCGTTCAAACAGCAGGCGGATTTCGCGCTGGCGGAAAATGTCGTCGCAACACGCCGGGCAAGACGTTCCCGTTAGTGTGAACGAAAGATTTTTCTTCCCTTTCGACCGGCGGTTGCCTAACATTCGCGCCCGTTCAAATGGATAGCATTATTGAATCAAGAGAATTGCAAATCGAGCGGAAGCTTTTTTCGATCGATCTGCGCGAGAATGGCCGCGGCCGGTTTCTCCGTATCACCGAAGATAGCCAGGGTCATCGTAACGTGATCATTGTCCCGATGTCGGGCGTCGATGATTTTGCGGACGCGATCGACGACGTGCTCGCTTCCGAGCCCGCGGAGAGCTAGCCGATTCTCGGCCTAATTCGTTAGGCGTGCGTTTAGCTTTTCGGCGGTGGCGGGCTACCGCCAGCCCCGGGCGAGGCGGTTGCTGCCGGGCCCGGCGGAGCCCCGCCCGGCAGGTCTGCGTCGGCCGGCACCGCGAGGATGTCCGGCTCGGTATAGGATTCGGTGCGGCCGGCCAATTCTTTGCGCAGGGCGGCGACACCTTCCGCCGTGACCGGCGATCCTTTGTTGCCCCATTCTCCACGCTCGTAAGTCACAACCTCCGCGATCTTCTCATCAGTGAGCGTTTTATCCCACGGCTGCATGACGGCGGAGCCATAACGCTGCCCCTTCACCGTCACCGGACCCTGCAATCCTTTGAGTACGATCATGACATGCCGACGCGCGCCGCCGTTAACAATGTCGGATCCTGCGAGCGGCGGGTATTGTCCGGCTACACCGAGGCCGCTGGCCTGATGACAGGTGGCGCAATTGGCGAGGTAAATCTTCTTTCCTTTCTCAAAGGGCGTCAGTTCGGTCGGTTGTTCGGCGCCACCGCCTCCAGCCGTGCCGCGGGTCGCGATGCGCGGCGCTCCGCCCAAATAATCGAGTCCGTCGCCACTAAAATTTCCGGCGTAACGGCCGAGATAAGCGCCG
>JAICXG010000379.1 GCA_025980625.1 Chthoniobacterales bacterium | reverse complement strand
GCAAATTCCGGGAGCCGCCGCTGCGCCCGATTGTTCCTTCGCCGCAGGAATACGAGTATCGCAACCGCATCACGGTGCATGTCGAAAACCGCCTGCTTGGGTTTTATCGGCACGGCGCGCATCGGCTGATCGATATCGAGCAATGCCCGATCTCACAACCGGAGGTAAACGAGGCGCTGCGTGCACTGCGCGCGCGACATCCCCGCGACGGGCACTACACGCTGCGCGCACAGCAAGAGCCGCGCGTTTTTTCGCAAACCAATGATCTGGTCGCGGAGCAATTGGCTGACGCGATCGCGGCGCTGCTGCTGCCTAACGACTCCTCAGTCCTGATCGACGCCTACTGCGGCGCCGGCTTTTTTGCCAAACGTCTTCGCGCGAGGTTTGCGCGCGTGGTGGGGCTCGATTGGGACATCCACGCGATTACCGCAGCCGAGGCCGACGCAGGAGAGAACGAAACATACGTTGCCGGCGACGTGGCTGTTCATCTCGCCGAGCAACTTGCCCAGGCGGAGCCGCGCCTAACGAGTATAATCGTCGATCCGCCAGCGACTGGCTTGAGCGGCGAAGTCCGCGAAATCTTGCGCACTCATCCGGTCGCGAATCTTGTTTACGTTTCTTGTAATCCTCCGACTCTCGCGCGCGACCTCGCCGATCTATCGGAGGTGTTTCAACTCCAGAGCGTGACGCCGTTCGACATGTTCCCACAGACCGCCGAGATCGAAGCGCTCGCCTACCTGACGTCGCAGCCGGCGGCCTAGAGTTCGACCCGCGCGCCCAGCTCGACGACTCCGTTAGGTGGCAGGCAGAAGTAGGAAGTGACGTCGCCGGCGTTGCGCGTCATCCAGGCAAAAAGCGAACCGCGCCAGGGCGAGAGCCCCTTCTTGCGTGTGGCGAGGATGGTTTCCCGCCCGATAAAATAGGTCGTCCGCATTGGATCGAGATTGAGCTGCTTTTGCCTAACGAGCGCGAGCGCGGCCGGGACATCGGGCTTTTCCATAAACCCGAAATGAATCTGTGCCCGCCAAAACCCGTCGCCCACGTTCTCGAGCGCGATGCGGTCGCGAGCATTGGTCAGATAGGGCACCTCCTCCGTCCGCACGGTCAGAAGCACGACCTGCTCGTGCACGACTTTGTTGTGCTTGAGATTGTGCAGAAGCGCGAGCGGCGTCCCACGCCGGTTGCCCGACATGTAAATGGCCGTCCCCGGCACGCGACGGATGCGTTGACTTTTCAGGTCCGGGAGCAAGTGGTCGAGCGGCAAACAGATGTTACCGATATGTTCGCGCAGAATGCGCCGGCCTTTTCGCCAGGTGAGCATGAGGAAAAGAATGACGCCCGAGGCGAGGAGCGGGAACCAGCCGCCGTGCGCGATCTTGAGCATGTTTGCGCCGAAAAAGGCGAGGTCGATCGAGACAAAAAACGCCGCGACCGGCACCGCGACCGCGGCCGGCCAACGCCAGCGACGGCGCGCCACAACGTAGAAGAGGATGGTGGTAATCAGCATCGTGGT
>JAICXG010000024.1 GCA_025980625.1 Chthoniobacterales bacterium | reverse complement strand
GCTTCGGTTTCCTCTTCTTCCTCGGCCGTATTCATGGGCTGACCGGCTGGGTTAACCAGACGCGCGGTGACAAAGATAACAAGGTTACGTTTGATATGTTGCTCGGCATTGCTCCGGAAGAGCCGCCCGACGATCGGCACATCGCCGATAATCGGGGTGCGGTCCTCTGTTTTTTGCACATCTTCCCGCATTAACCCGCCAAGGACGACAGTCTGACCATCCCACACACTTACACTTGTAGTTACTTTGCGAGAGTTAAAGATCGGCTGGTTAATAACGTTATCAGTGATGATCGACGGCGGGGTCGTAATGATGCCGCCGGTGAGAATATCGATCATGGAAGAACTTGGCGCCCGAATCGGGCTGCCATAGTTAATGAAACCTTCGAACTCGACGACCTGCGGGACGAGGTTCAGATCGATCGTGACTCCATCAGGACCGACCACCGGCTCGACTTCAAGAGTTACACCGGTGTTGCGAGTCTCAAACCCGGTCGGCGTCGTGGGAGTGACCGGGATCGATGCGGTCGTGCCGAACTGATTGTTCCCAGTGCTGCCCACGGTCTCGGGAATTTTCGGCGGGTCAAACTGAGTCGGATAACGAAACTCACGCACAATCTCGATCACGGCGCGCTGCCCGCTCTTGGTCGTAACGCGTGGCGCGGAGAGCAAATCCACACCCTTCTTTTGATTGAGTGCGCGGATCACGACCTGGAACTGGGGGTCGGTAAAGACACCGCTGACTCCGAAGATACCAGGCGCGAGTGAGCTTGCGCCAGGGACGCCAAAAAGCAGCGCATCAAGCGCGTTCGCAGAGATAGCGAGGTTGCCGCTGCGATTGCCAGCCGTGACCGGGAATTGGCCCACCGGTATCCCATTCGGCGCGACAAAGGGAAAATCATTGGGATTCTGAACCGGCCCGGTACCCTGCGTGCCGCCGCCGCCGAAGACGCGTTCATTCCCGATGTTGAACTGGCCTAACAACCAATCAAATCCGAGCTCCTTCAGATTGGTCTGGGTGATCTCGACAAATTTCGCTTCGATCTCGACCTGCTTCGGCCCGGCGACGTTGGCCTGTTCGACAAGCGCATCGACCAATTCGAGATTTTCTTCCGTGTTCCTAACGATGAGCCGGCTGCTCTGCGGGAGGAAGTTGGCGCTCGCCCCCGGCGGGAACGGCACGCCCTGGTCTTTCAAAAAATCGAGTGCCGTCTGGCGATTCACCAATTGCTTGCCGCCGGTGGTCTCCTGCGTGTCCTTGCCGGTGCCTGCTGCGCCGGCTCCCACGCGCACGGCCGCGCGATCGAGCGGATTCGCGCCGACATTTACCGAACTGCTGATAAAGCCCGGCGGGACCCGATACTCTTTCGTAAATAGATCGTTGCTCTGCTCGTTGATCGGGATAATGGAGACAGCGTAGGGCTCGACTTTCACTTTCAATCCCGCCTGACTGGCGATGTAACGAAGCGCTTCGCCTAACGGAATCTGCGTGAGCGTGATCGTGATTCGCGCTTCCGCTGGCGAGATGGTTGGCACCGATGGAACTTTTGTCGGCACCGGCGTCGGCTCGATTGCGGCGTCGGCCGCGGGACTCGTCCCCGGGAGGGGCGGCGTTGTTTGCGGGAGCGGCGCGGCGCCGGAGACCTCGGGCTTGCCTAACGGCACGGTGCGCAGGACGATGTCGACGCCGCGTTTGCCCTCGGTCGAGGGATCGTTCGCCGCTGCCTGTTGGCGAATGAAATCGATCGCCTCGCGAATACTCGCGTCGCGAAACTCGATCTTCGGAATAATGATTGTATTGAGCTTATTCGTAATCCGGGCCGTTCCGCCGGCGTCGCGTGCAAAGGCATCACTGATCGGCCCGACCGTCTGGCCGTATTGGCGGACCGGTTCCTCCCAGCCTTTCTGCACCTGCCAAAGCTGGCGCGAGCGGGTTTCATTGTAGGCCTCTTCGCCGTAATGGGTTTTCGTTAGGTCAATCCGCTCTTCGCCCCGGCGGGCGGCGACATTGTAGGGATCGAGATTCAAGACCTGCTCGTATTTCTTGAAGGCGAGATCGTAACGACCGGATTGATAATAACCCTCGGCATCGGCCAGGAATTTCTTTACGTCCTCGACCTTGGCGATGAACTTCGGCCCCATTGTCCGGTTGAAATAGCCGGGATCGGCGAAGTGTGCGATGAGCTCGAGCGCCGGACGATAGTTTGGATCGTAACGTTCGCTCACGATTTCGCGCGCGATCTGCTCCGCCTCGGCATATTTGCCCTGCGCGATGCGCTGCTCGGCCAGTTTCACGCCGCTCTCGCAAAACCCTTTCACCGCTTCGTCGTGCGGGTCCGCTGTGGCCAGTGAGTCTGGGAGAAAACTTACCGCGACGCGGTATTCATCGTGCGCTTTTTGGAGGTCTTTCGCCTGGATCGCGAGCTGCGCGCGGGCCAGCGCACCCTGCCCTTGCACGATCGCGGTCTGGCGGCGGGCCACTTCGTGCTCGGTGATTCGGTGCACATCCTGCGAAGTGGCGCGGCTCGCGAGCGTGGCGAAGAGGACGGCAATTAGGAGAGGGAAGAAACGATCCGGTCGGGTGTTCATCAGGAATTGTTGGTGGTTGTAGCGAGCAGATCGGAGCGCGGCAAGAAAATAAACGCGCAATCAGGAAATCAGAAAAAGCCATAAGCAATGCGGGGAAAGGCGGGCGACGCGTCCTGCTACTGACACACAGTTCAAACCGCGCCTCGCGGTAGAAGAACGTCGCTCCTCATGAAGCAGCGACGTCGCGCCTGCTACGGCGCGACTGCACCGATTTCAATTTTCTCGTTAGGCTGCTGTCTCTTGACGATGATCGCTTGGCCGGGCTCGACGTCGACGAGCGTGTAAGTGACGTCTTCCTCCGGTTTGAGGGAAAACTCCTGGTCTTTCTTAACTGAAAAAGTCTGCTGCGTTCCACCCCAAGTGTAGATGAAATTCGCGACTGACTCAGGTGACATCGCGCGCTTCTCTTTGATGAGTGTGACCAGGTCGTGAGTATCGACCTGCTCGAGCGTCAACTCCGATACGTCAATCGTCGTGCCATACTTATCGGTGTCGGATTTCTCCCTATAAGTTTTCAGCTTGTACTTCGTGCCTTTAACCATCTCACCGACCTGAAGGAACTGCGTCGGATGGCTCGGATCGATGTTGTTGATGGCGTAGGTATCGGCAACCGATGAGGAAAAAATTAGCGGAAAAGGTTCCTCCGAGAAGGAGCGCAACCTGAGCTTAAAGGTGTAGGGCGGGTGCGATTCGCGATCGCTCGGGTTGGTGTGGGCCTGCCATTCGTCGAGGTTGGTAAAGCCGTCGTCATCCGCGTCCTGGATGAGAACATCGGCATCGGCAATCGGCAGATTGAACTCCTCCAGCCAGTCGTTAGGCACAGGCGAATGGAGGAGCGTGCCCTGGAGCGTAGCCGGTTTGCCATTCGCCCCGATGAAATGTTTCTCCGGCACGAAAAGACCGGAACGACTGCTCGCCGTCCATTGCGGCGGCGCTTCAAGTTTCTGCATCGCTTCGACAATCTCGGGCGCCTTCCCCGCCGGGATCTTATTCTTCGGCGAAGGCAGATGTTGCAGGGCAGCGAAGCGCTCGCTGAAACCGGCCGCGCTGAGATAGATAAAAATGGCGCAGAGCCCGAGAAAAAGGGCCGCGACGAAAACCGCCGCGCGATCGTAGTTGATGCGCAACCACTCCATTGCCTAACGAGCCTCCTTCGGTGGAAAACTGAAACGCACGATCTCTATCTGGGTCGCGACGTCGAGATGCTCGGTGCCGACGATGAAGGTGATGGCCGGCTCTTTCTTCCCCGCCACTGCCAGCCCGGCGACGGTGGGTGTTTGCGGCGGCAACGGCGCTCCTTCAGCTCCGCTGCGTTTCGGGCCTTTGTCGACCTGGTTTTTCACGAGCAAAGTCCGGATGATGTAAAACTGGTCCTTGGCCGCGGCGATTTGATTAACGACGCGGCGAAGCGCCGCCGGGCTGCCGGAAAAACCAAGATCGATCGCGGCCGCGTCGACGATTTTTTCTTTGACGGGCGCGGCCTTCGTTTGCCTAACGACACGTCCGGGCGGCGGCGTGGCGGCGGGGCGTGTCTCCTCCGGCAAAGGCATCCGCGTGAGTTTGGCGATCGCATCGACATGAGCGTCGATCACTGTGTTCACGACCCATTCGATGGCGCGCAATTGCCGGCCGAGCCGCGGGGCGGCTTCGCTGTTCGGGAGCGATGTCGCGTATTCATCAAAGCCGAGATAAAAATTGCCTGGCAACTGCACCTTGGCGGTCGCGGCATGATCCGCCACGTCATTCACAGCCAGCCGCAGCTGGGCTTGGAATTCGTTAGGCTGAAGCGCCACGCGCGGGAACATCCGGCCGGTCAATTCATTCTCGAGAGCAAGGAGCGAGGCGCGGTAGCTCGACGCCTGCGCTCTCATTTTGCGCAGGTTTTCGTAGTTGGGGAAAGGGGTGCTCTGGCGCAGGCGCATCAGCTCGTTCAACGTTTCCTCGAGGCGCGCCTGGGCGGCGTCGGCAGCGCTCTTTTCGTGAAAGAAAAACCAGAGGCTGAAGAAGGTGGCGAGGGCGAGCGCGCCGAGGAGCGTGCCGAGGAAACGGTTTTGCCGAAACCAACTCATGGCAAGGTGAAAGGCTGGCGCAATTTCAAGCGCAACTCGTAGGGATAAGCCCACTCCGTGCTCGTCGGCGTGCTCGGCTTGATCACTTCCGATTGCTCGTTGGCGTTCACTTCGAAAACCAAAGAGCCCACCAGGTTACGGAAATAATCGACCACGATCTCCTGCTGTTTCGGATTCGAAAGATAAAGCCCCCTAACGAATACGCCGTCAATCATCCGCGGGTTCTTGCCCGCCACCGTGATCGCGCTTTCAGACGGCTTGGAGTTGGGCGCGCCGACCCCGGACGCACCGGCCTCAACCATAATCTTGTCGCCGGAAGTGGGGGCCAGCTCGGTGATCCAGATATTCTCCGATGGGAGCCGAGCATTGAGATCTTCGAGAATGCGTAACCACGCGCCGCGGTCGCCGATCGCGCCGAGCAATGGCGTCGCCGTCTGATCAAGCACCGCGGTTTCCCGGCGGAATCGATTGAGCTGCGTCTCTACCCGATGCATCGGGCTGACCTCTTCCTCAAGGTGATTGGCCACCGCCGCCTGCACTCGCGCACTCCGGCCAAAATAAAATCCCCAGGCGAGCAGCCCGAGGATGAAACATACTCCGGCAAGAATGAAATAGGGCTGGCGCTGCGCCAGCTGTTGCCGCCTAACGACGCTGGCCGGGCGCAGGTTCAGCTCCATCGGGCAGGTCATGGTGCTGCGGAGGGCGAGCCCGACAAGTTCGCCTAACAAATGAGCGGCCTGGGAAACTTCCTCGACCGCGAGCGCTGGGCCGACGACGACATTGCGCAGCGGATTAAAAAACTCGACCGGCCACTGCAGTTTCTCGTGAAAAAATTCCCGCATGTAGGGCGTGCTGGCCGTGCCGCCGCATAGGAAGACGCGTTCCGGATGGCTGCCCTGCTGCTGAGTGCGATAGAAGCTGATCGAGCGCGCCACCTCGGAGTGGAGGCGCGTCATGGTATTGCGCACCAGCTTGGAAACTCGCGCCACCTCCGGTTGCGACGCTTCGGCGTAGGCTCCGCCCAGGCTAACGAACCCATCCACTTTCTTGCGCAGCTCGGCGGCGCCGATCGGCTCATTGAATTCTTTTGCAATCGCCGAGGTGATCGAGCTGCCACCGATCGGAATGCTGCGGCTGAAAATTTTCCCCGGCTCGATGAAAAGCACGTTGGTCGTGCGCGCGCCGATATCGATGACTAACGAACAGCCAGTCAGCTCGCCGTAGTTAAAACGAAAGCCATTGTAGAGCGCCATCGTGGTCATACCAACGAGCCTCGTGCGCAAACCCGCGCTCTCGACCGCGGCGTTGATCCCCTCGAGCAGATCGGCCTTGATCGCGACCAGCACGACTTCGATTTTCTCCGCCGCGTCCGCTCCGACGAGCTGATAATCCCAGACGACTTCATTAAGCGGAAAGGGGACGTTTTGTTGCGCCTCGAACTGAATGATGCGCTCGACTTTTTCCTGGTCGACGGAGGGCAGTTTCACAAAGCGCGCGAAAACCGATTGCCCGGGGACGGCATAATTCACCGGCCCGGGCTTGACCCCGAGCTGGCGCATCATCGCGGGCAACGCCTCCGCGATAAGCCGGGCGCGGTCCGTCTCGGCCGAGGGCTCAGCGAAGATTTCGCGCCGGCAATAACCCCTGAGAAGGAGCCCGCCGTTCGGCTGCGCCTGAAATTCGGCCAGGCCTAAAGTCTGTGAGCCGAGGTTGAGACTAACGATGCGAGGGGCCGCCATGAGTTGAATCAACGGCTGGTCGGTTTGATCTGCTCGTAACGATCCCAGAAAAGCGGCGCGAACGGCGTCTCGCTCTTGTTTAGTAGAAAACCGGGGAGCGCCGGGAGAGTCGTAAACCAGTCGGGCCGCCCGCGATTGAGCATGAACTGATCTTTCATTTCGCCTCGCTCCACGATCTGGACCGCGATGTTTTCAACCGACGTCGCAGTCGGAGCGCGGCCTGGCAGCAGATAGGCAAGCACATGCGGCGGCACATACATGACTGAGTGAAGCTCGCGCCCGCCAATGACGTTGACGTGCGTGACCTCGCCAGTCAGAACCTTGCCGTTCATGAGGAGGTAATACTTAAAGGTGAGCTCATCGGTAAAATCGGGCGTGGCGGAAAACTGCACCTCCACCCGGAGCCAGCGCTCGCGCGTGCTGCGGAGTTGCTCCGCCCCAGTGTACCTGTAATCGGGCGAAGTAATGAGGTCGCGCGATATCTTGGAAACGCGGAAGTCGCCCGGCTTGTTCTGGCCAAAGCCGGAGCCGGCGAGGAACGAAAACAGGATCGTCAGGGAGATTTTTCGGGACATGGCTGCGCATTTGAGACGAAACGCGCGCAGAAATCCAGAACTTTGCGCGCGGTCCGCGCGGGGTCGCGGTTGTCCGCCTAGGAACTGGCACCGTAGCAAGACCGCTCTCGCTCCGAGGGATTCGCCGGAAATGCGATGAGCAACCGCTGGATCGCGACCCGATTCAGCTTGACGCCTAATCGGAGCCGGTGGCCGTTTTGCTTGCAGGATGCCACTCCACGCCATATAACGGTCGCCGATGTGTCCGCCTTTTCTCGTTTCCGGTACAATGAAAAAGTCCCAGATGAAACGGAACTATCCCGCAAAAAAGCCGGAGTAATTCCGTCGAATTCTCGTTGGAATGAATGAGCCGCCTTCGCGAAATCCTAGCCATTGGAAAGCGTATAGTGAAGATGCGAGCCGCTTTTTTCAGGAGCATGCACTAGCGCATTTCGTTGTTATCTTCTGCGTTGTTTTCACTAGTTGGTCTTTTGCTTCGCTGTTCAATTGGTCCGAGCGCGTCGCGCTAGCGGCCTCACAGGTTCGTCATGCAGGCATCGTTGCGTTTCTCACTGCAATTATTCTGGCATTCTTACGGTGGCAGCAGCGCCGTGGTAGTCCGCAGGCCGCGATGTGGACCAAGCGAGTCTTATGGGTCGTCGCAGCTTTGTTTCTCTTATTCGCTTTAGTCTTGCAATTCATCTAACCAATCGTGGAGCCAACGCCGCCCGAATTGATCATGAGCTTGTCTCCGATCCAACCCTTCATCTGGAGCATGCCGCGCTGTCGATGGCGTGGCTCATCTTGGTTTCGTTAGACAACCAACAATGAGTAACTTTGAGAGTATCACGATGAGGGAAGTTGAGTCTTCCGATCTCGAGACTTTCTATGAGCATCAACTCGACCAGGAAGCGACCAGGATGGCAGCATTCGCTAGTAACGACCAAAAGGACAAGGTAGCTGTCGATGCCCGTTGGGATAGAATTTTGCGATCGGAGCGATCAAGCTAATGAATGAATTAGTCTAACCAGCGAGTGACCGGTTGATTTCAGCGCGACGGCTTGCGCCGCCGTACCAATGCTCGATGGATGAATGTCTGACGACTTTAAAAATGGCGTTGCCGCCCGGCTGTCTGCACCACGATCCGGGTGCCGATCAATTTCACGATTGCTCGCGCCCGCGCGCTGAATCGAGTCGGGCGCGGAGCAGTGATCGCCCCATAATCGACACGCTAAAACAAACAGACGTTGCTTACGCGAAGTTCTCTCCGGGTCGAATTTCGGCGCGTCCGGCAGCAGAGGAAGGGACGAATTGCAAATGAGGAGAGAAGGAGATGAGAACGAAAAGCACGAATTTCTGCCTAACGACCACAATGGTGCTGGCGGCTCTTTTTTTGGGAGCGACGGGTGTGATCGCAGAAGAAGCTCTAAGTGTGGTGCCACAGGACGTGTTCGATGGGATGCGGACAAATTTCCAGCCCGCGGCGGCCAAGGGAGTGCACGCGGGCTACCAATGGATATTGAGCGGACCTCATGGCGGCACCTGGTGGATCAGAGTGGATGATGTGATCTTAAAGATGGGGAAAGGTAGTATCCCAAATCCCGATGTCACTTTCCGGGTGAGTGACAAGGATTGGGTGGCGCTCTCAAATGGAACGCTGGGAGGATTCTGGGCATTTGTAACCGGCCGACTACGGATCAGCGGGAACCAGCAGTTAGCCCGAACACTGGGAAAGATGTTTCCCTAGAATCTCGCCTGGATGGCGAATTCTACGTAAGGTGCACCGTGGCCGTGTACGCGCTGGTCAGCGCGAAAGAAATCGAAGGTGCGGTTAACTGTGTAACCTGCGCCGGCGATAAATCGAAAGGGATGAAAGCCATCGTAGCGAGCCTGCACTCCAGCGCGGACCTCGTCATATTGCAATACGGCGTTATGAAGTTGTAATCTCTTTTCCGGCGTGACGACATCATCGGTGCGGAAATCGTCGTAGAGGATCTGGCCAAGAATGCGGAATTCCAGGTCATCGGTAGGACTGTAGACGAGGGCCGGCTTGGGGAAGACACCTTCGAGTCTTAGCTTATCGTTGAAAAGCCAGATAATGCCACCGCCGGGCGCGACCGGTGGGTCCTGGTAAAGGCCGCCGCCGAGACCGATGACTCCAAAGATCTTATCTTTCTTGAGCGGGAAAGTGACGAAGATTTTCCATGGGACATCAACCGCATCGAGGGTGACGTGACTTTGGAAGTAGACGCCCGGGTCGAGTTCAATGCCGGCGCCCGCGTGATCCTTGAAAATGTACTCGTAGGCGAGGTGGGCATAGAGGGCCTGAAGATGATCGGGCAGGCCATTGTCGGTGCCCCCGAAGTCGAAGCGTTCGTACTCGAGGCCCATCCGCAAATACCAGTGGCCGGTGACAAGGAAGCGGTGGTCGTAACTAAAGTCGCTGTGGAGTGAGCTGCCGTGGCCCAGTTTCTGTTGATCAAAGTCGCTGTCGAAAGTGTAGGTCGCGTTCCAGTCAAAAAGGTCGTGCGAATTTTCCTCTGTGGCCGGAGTAGCTTGCGGTTGCGGCGCGGGCACCGAGCCGGGAATGGCGGTGATCGCGCTCAAGAGAAGGACGCTGCAGGATAGGATGATTTTTTTCATGGATTGCATTATTGCTGCCGGACGATGTATCGGATGAGGCGCTCGCATCCGCCGTATCGGTTCGCAGGTTTTATGCCTGCTTTCAGCGGGTGGTGAGTCGGATACGGAGTTGGAGATGGATGCACGCAAAAACCAAAAGAAAGTTGACCAAACCCCAAAAGCAGATGAAATTCGAGTATCACACGGTGAACGCCTTTACCCTCCCGGTTTTTTCAGGGCTCCTTGGTCTGGTCAATCCTTTTTCGCGACCCGACCACGATATTGCATTCTGGTTCCATGCGCATCTGACACGCACGTCTGCGACTTTGCTCGAGGGCTTGAGCGAGCCCGGCTCGGGACTGTGGATCGGAATCGTTTTATCTCTTGCGGTGCTGGTTTTTCTCTGGAAGCGCCGGTGGGTTTGGCTGGCCACGCTCATCCTCACCGTGCCTGGCGGGATGTTGCTCAATGAATGGGTGAAGTTCCTTGTTCACCGGCCGCGTCCATTCCTCCAGGGACCGTTCGTCGATTGGTCCGGCTACAGTTTTGCCAGCGGTCACACGATCGGGGCGACCCTTCTTTACGGGCAGTTTTTGCTTCTTCTGCTTCCGGCCATCAAGAGCCGACGCTGGCGCGCGGCCGTGATCTCACTGGCGGCGCTGCTGATCGTTTCGGTCGGATTCAGTCGTATTGCCTTGGGCGCGCATTATCTGACCGATGTTCTGGCCGCGATCATTTTTGGTGTTCTGTGGTTGACCGCTTGTGCCCTCCTGAGCAGGCCGCTACATCGCCGTCGTAGCGCGCCGGGCGCGCTTGCCGAGGAGGCGCTCGGCACACCAGGCCCTGTCCCAATCAGCGCGCCAGCTCCGGTGCTCGTTCCTGTTTCGGCGGACGATAGTTCCTTGCCTACACTGGTAAGCTAAGAGCGCGCAGGCCGGCGTCGCGCGCTTTCTCTTTCGCGCGGTAAGCGTAGCGCTGGAGGTCTGCACGAATCCTGCGGAGAGCATGTCCATTCAAGGGAGCCACAGGATCAAAAAGACCGTTTATCTTCTCGGCTTTGCCGGCGCCGCGCTTTTCACCGTGCTGCTGATTCGGCAAGGCACGTCTGCGGTGGCCCTGGCGGTCGCAAGGGCAGGTTGGTGGATCGCGGCGATCGCAGCGTTTCATCTCGTCCCGCTGTTCATGGACACGATGGCGTGGTCTGCGCTTCTCCCAAAGACAAACCGGCTGCCCTGGTACCAACTTTTTTGGATGCGTTGGATCGGAGAATCAATCAGTAACCTTGTGCCGTCAGCGGCGATTGGCGGTGACGTTGTCCGAACGCGCCTGGCAACGGTGCGGGGGGTGCCTCTGCCGATCGCAGCCGCAAGTGTCATCGCCGATATCACCCTGGGGATATTCGCACAGGCGGGGTTCACCTTTCTCGGGCTTGCTCTGCTTGTCCACGTGACCGGCCGAACCAGTCTCATTCGCCCGACTCTGGTTGGAGTCGGTATAGGACTCCTGGCGGTGATCATGTTTCTGCTCGCGCAACGTCGGGGAATTTTTCGTTTCCTCACGGAAATGATTTCACGCCTAACGAATTCGTCGGAATGGCAATCGCTCGTGCAAGACGGCGAGAGCCTGGACGCTGAAGTGCGCGCGATCTATGGCCGTCACGGTGCGCTCGCGGCCAACATCGGGTGGACCGTCATCTCGTTGCTCAGCAGCACCGGCGAAATCTGGATTGCGCTTCATGCGCTCGGGTCGAGCGCGACATTTGTCAATGCGCTCATCCTGCAAAGCATGGCGATGACAATTCGCTCGGCCGCCTTTCCAGTGCCCGGCGCGGTGGGCGTGCAGGAAGGTGGCTACCTTGTCATCGGCAATCTGCTCGGCATTCCGGGCGGGACCGCTTTTGCGATTTCTCTGCTCGCGCGCGTTCGCGACTTTGCGGTAGGTGTTCCTGCGCTCCTGGTTTGGCAGGTTTTCGAAGGTCGCCGCTTTTGGCGCCGCCGCGCGCCCGAGGCGAGCGGATACAGATCGAGCTGACCAATAGCTTTTCGCAGGCTCGTTAGGCGACGTGCGACCGTAGCTGACTTTGCGAAGTTTGTCCGAACGTTCCACCACAAGAGCGCGAGCCCACTGGGAATGACGAGTTGCTTCCTAAGCTCCGCAATCACATCCGCATCGCCGTAAGCGCGCAGGAAACTCGTCGTAAAAGGAAGCCAATGGCGGCTGGAGATATTTCCCACCATATCGAGCAGGAAAACTAAGAGGTCATCCGCTTGCCGGGTTACCACCGGCAAAGACTCATCGTGGCGGATTTCAAAATCGATCAGGCGGGCCCGACCGCTCCCTTCTTCAAAGATGACATTAGGCATGCTCGCATCGCCATGTGACCAGCGACCGCTGAGTTTATCGCTCCAAAATTGATGTGCCCGGTGAATTTCTCTGCCCGCCGCCTGAAGCATGTGCCGTGTGAGTGTGCCCTGCTTCATATGGTCCCAAAGATTGCGGCCCGGGATTTTGTCGAGGCGCACGGCATTTTTGCGGGCAGCGGCAGCTCGGTAACGGTCCCCGTTAAGCATGAGAAAACAACCGACCTCCCATCGCCGCCATTCGTCGAGATCGCTTAGATAACGGATCGGAAGCTTTGCCAGGCGGAAGTAAAGGTTCGTCATGTCAGCCATCTTCGCGCCATAAGGATTGCGCCGCTTGATCACCATTGGTCGGCCGCGATAAGTCCGCTCCGAGATCACGTTGATCTTGAGTGACTCAACGACGGCCGTCGCGGCGTTCGATAAGCCATCCGGTAAGACCCCGTTGCGGAGCGTTGATTCGATAACGTGAACGGAGCTGAAGATCCCCGCTGCGTTTATCTTCTTTTTCGAATTGAGCAACATATTGAGAGTTCCTTCCCGCCGTTATCGACAGCATGCGAAGCCCACTCCGAAGTGTAGAGTGTCGCACCCAAGACTAATCGGATTGGCGCTTCAGAATGGACCGATGCGGGATAAAAACCTCTCGCCCACAGCCAGCGAACTTCAATCCCGGCAAGGAACCTCTTAACGCTGTTCCGCGCGCGCGAGCCATTGGCGGAAATATTCGATCGTGCGCGTAATTCCTTCTTCGAATTCCACTTTCGGTTCCCACCCGAGGATGCTTTTCGCCCGCGCGATGTCGGGTTGGCGCACCTTCGGATCGTCGACCGGGAGCGGTTTGTATTCGATGCCCGAAGTCGTGCCGGTGATGCGAATGATGTTCTCGGCAAACTGCTGGATCGTCATCTCGCGCGGATTGCCGATGTTGACCGGTTCGTGGAAATCGCTTTGCGAAAGCCGATAGATGCCGTCGATCAAATCGGAGACGTAACAAAACGAGCGCGTCTGGGTGCCGTCGCCGAAAATCGTGAGCGGCATTTCGGAAAGAGCCTGGCCGATGAAGGCGGGTACGACGCGGCCGTCGCGCAAACGCATCCGCGGTCCATAAGTGTTGAAGATGCGGACGATTTTGGTGTCGATCCCGTGGTAGCGATGGTAGGCCATCGTGATCGCTTCGGCGAAGCGTTTCGCTTCATCGTAAACACCGCGCGGTCCGATCGGGTTCACGTTGCCCCAATAATCTTCACGCTGCGGATGCACGAGCGGATCGCCATAGCATTCCGAAGTGGAGGCGAGCACGAAGGTCGCCTGCTTGGCTTTGGCCAGACCGAGGGTGTTGTGCGTGCCGAGCGCGCCGACTTTCAAGGTCGGGATCGGCAATTCCAAATAATCAATGGGACTGGCCGGCGAAGCGAAATGAAAGACATAATCGATTTCATCGGGAAGAAACAGATACTGCGTCACGTCCTGTTTGATGAACCGATAACCCGGGTTGCCGGCGAGATGCTCGATGTTGGTGAGATGGCCGGTGACGAGATTGTCGATCGCGATCACGCGATGGCCTTCGGCGAGCAGCCGATCGGTCAGGTGTGAGCCGAGAAAACCAGCCCCGCCGGTCACGACCGACACCGGTTGCTGCTTGGCAGGCTGCGCGGGCATGGCGCGGTTTATCTAAATGCGAGAGCCTTCCTTCGCCAGCGGAAATGGCGGATATTTCGAGTGCAGTGGCAGCCCTCGCGAAATGCCCCGCGCTCTGTGGAGGATGCAGTGCTCCCGGGTATCTCGGCTATCGGCCCGCCGTGCTGTGAGTTAATCGCTTTCTCTTACGCGCCGAAGGCGGGCTCGGACCGTTTTGTCCCGATCGACGAGGCGGCCCTCGGCAAAAGATCGCCTTGACGAATCGGTATCGTTTATGGCAGCATCGGTAAAACAGATGGACAGAACCCAAGCCGAATCGTGCCCCTGCTCCGCTTGCAAGGGGTTCTTTCCCCTCAACCAAGCGGCCAGGGCGCGTGCCCGTATCGGGCACGAGAAGTTCCGGCGATGAACCGCCAAATTACAAGTCAACGACCATTCGGCCCCAGGCTCTTGCCACAGATCAGGCTCAGCCAGATAGAAACTCATGTCGAATAACACTACACAGGACGTAATCATTATCGGAGGTGGGCCGGCTGGCTCCGCGCTCGGCTCCTATTTATCAAAGGCCGGAATCAAGAGCACAATCTTCGAAGCGGCCAATCATCCGCGGGCTCACGTCGGAGAATCAATGGTCATGTCGTCGGTGCGGGTCTTCGACGAGATTGGTTTTCTCCCGATCATGGAGCGGGAAGGTTTTGCCAAAAAATACGGCGCATCCTGGCATCCGCCCGTCTCCAAAGGTCAGGCCGACATTTCCTTCGATGAGTTTCCGCAGGAAGGAGTGACTCAGTCCTACACTTATCACGTTGACCGCCAGAAACTCGATCTGCTTCTCCTCAAACATGCTGAAAGCCTCGGCACTAAAGTCTATCAGGGCGTCCAGGTGAGCGAAGTGCTCTTCGACGAGCAGAGTTACGCGCGTGGTGTGCGCGTTCGCATTGCGGGCAAGGATGTGGAGATTCCCGCCCGCATTGTCGTGGATGCAAGCGGCCGGCACACGCTCCTCGGCAAGCAGCTGCGGGTGAAAAAGAACGACCCTATTTTCGATCAGTTCGCGGTGCACGCCTGGTTCAGGAACGTGGAACGAGGCTCGTGCACTTCGGCCGGTTACATTCATATCTACTTTCTTCCGGTGGAACGAGGCTGGGCCTGGCAAATCCCAATCGACGACGAAATAACCTCGATGGGAGTCGTGGCCGAAAAGGAAGTGTTTAAGAACGCCCGCATTTCCCCGAGTGACTATTTCCAGAAGTATGTGGATTCAAATCCGGACCTCGCTCACGCCATGCGGAACGCCGAACGGGTCAATGAGTTCAAACTGGAAGGTGACTACAGCTACAAGATGGACACCTTCGTCGGCAATGGGTTTGTCCTGATCGGCGATGCGGCGCGCTTTGTCGATCCGATCTTTTCTTCGGGCGTAAGTGTAGCTCTTTACAGCGCCAAGTATTCATCAGAGCGAATCAAATACGCCTTCGAACACAACGATTTCAGTGAGGCAGCCCTCAAGCCCTATGAAAACAAGCTCCGGGCCGGGACCGAGATTTGGTACGAGTTCATTCGCCTTTACTACAAGCTCCTGCCGCTCTTCACCAAATTTATCGAATCGAAGAAACACCGTATCGAGGTCCTCCGGCTCTTGCAGGGAGAGGTATTCGATCGCCGCGAGGTCCCAGTCCTCGACGCCATGCGAAAATACATTCGCATGGTCGAGCAAACACCGGGGCACGCTTTCGCGCCCATGCTGGCGGAGATTCCGATCGATTAGTTACAGCGATCCAGGACCGCAGTAGGACCGAGCCGCAATCGCCGGTAGCATGGCCTGTTACAAAAGAATGGAGACAGAGTTATATGAAAAGCACACATCATGATGTAATTATTATTGGCGGCGGACCAGCCGGCTCAAGCATGGCCACCTGGCTTGTCCGTATGGGACACGACGTCCTATTGCTGGAACGCGAAAAGTTCCCTCGCGAGCACGTCGGTGAATCGCTCCTCCCGTTCTGTTACACCCTTCTCGAAGACCTCGGAGTTGTGGGCGAGTTGAGAAAGAATTTTGTGCGCAAGCCTGGGGTTCGCTTTATCGACCGGGACGGCAACGTATCGACGACCTGGTGTTTCAGCCATGTGATCAAGGATGAGACTTATCTCTCCTTCCAAGTCATTCGGGGTGAGTTTGATCATATCCTTTTAAAGAACGCGGCGCGCAACGGCGCCGAGGTGCACGAGGAGACATCCGTTGTTGAGGCAGACACGACCAGCAGCGGCGACCAGGTAACAGTTACGAGCGTTGATAAGAATGGGACGAAGACCCTGCACACCGCGCGGTTCCTGGTCGATGCGAGCGGTCGCGAAGCCTTCGTCGGCGCGCGTAATGGCTGGCGCAAGCCACGCCCGGAACTGGATCGCACTGCCATCTGGTCGCACTGGGGCGATGTAAAGCTCGCCGGGGGTCTTGAGGAAGGTCTCTCCATCATCATCTACATGGGTCTGGAACAGAAAGGCTGGATCTGGGTATTCCCGCTCGGTGAGAACCGAATCACGGCCGGGTTCGTTGCCCAAAACTCTTATCTCCGCGAACAACAGCGGAAGTTGAAAGAGCAAGGATCAAAGGACTGGAAGTACGACCTTTGCATGCAGGAACTAATGCGTTCCAGCTTTGTGGCAAAGCTGCTCGAGGGAAGCCGGATGATCATTCCCATGCAGATTAACGGCAATTACTCCTACGAGGTGAAGAACCATTATGGCTCTAACTATGCCATGGTAGGAGATGCCCGCGGATTTGTAGATCCGATTTTCTCCAGTGGTGTCTTCCTTTCCATCAAAAGCTCGTCTTTCGTCGCGCCGGCGATTCATAAGTACCTCACGGCGGAGCCCTCCGAAGGCAAGGCTTTGATGGAAAACGCCTATCGACAGATCACCGGCGCCTATAACTTTGTTCATCGCATGATCCGGCTGTTTTATGATCCACACAGCCTCACCTGGGCGCAGGCGGGTGCCGATGGCAGGACTCACAAGGACCATGAAAGCGCCATGGCAGCTGGTCATTACATGCTCTCGGGTGACTTCTTTGAAAACTACGAGAAGTTCAATGGGTTCTTTGAGGTTCTCGAGAATCCAGATAGCTTCCGTCGCTACAAGAAGGTCGTGATCGACCGCGACGAGTTTGTCCAGCCGTCGTGCAAGAGTAGCTGGGAAGAAGTCTTCCGCGACATGGTAGCACGGGACGCGGAACGCAATCAGGTCCTGGCCGCGACCGGCTAACCGACGCCCTACTGCAATACAGTTAGATCCCCCGACACTTTAGGACCGGTCCCGGAGCTCGCCGGCTGGCGGGCCGGCTTTGTCAGTAACTGGACTAAAGGTCCAGTCATGATGGTAGTGAGTATCGCCATCAGGACAAGCATGGTAAAGATGCGGATCGAGAGGATGCCCATCTCGAGGCCGATATTGAGCGCGATCAGCTCCATTAGACCCCGAGTATTCATGAGTGCGCCCAGAGCCAGCGCGTCACGCCAGTTCTGCTTAAAGGCGCGCGAGATGAGTGCGGTGCCACCCATCTTACCGACAGTCGCAACCAACACGATCGCGCCGCAAACCAACCAATCGCGCGCGTCAGTCAGTAACCCCACCTCAGTGCGCAAACCAATAAAAGCAAAAAAGATCGGGAGCAGCAGGACTGAGCTAAACTGTTCGAGCCGCACGGTAAGTTTCCCTCGAAAGTTGCCGCCGGACGGCATGACGATACCGGCGAGGAACGCGCCGAAGAGTGCATGCAGACCGATCTTCTGGGTGATAAGTGCCGATCCCAGAACCAGTGCAGACACCAAAACGAGCGCCGCCTGTTCCGGATCAATATCATCCCGAAGCCAGCGCCGAAGAAGCCGCGCCAGGAGCGGCCGCATGACAACAAACATAAGCCCGGCATAGAGAAGAGCCGCGCCTGTGCGCATGAGCGCGACACTCATGCTGGCCGCGCCGGCAATAGCAATAACAAAGGCAAGGATACACCAGGCGGTCGCGTCGCCGAGCGCCGCGCACAACGTCGCGGTTCTGCCGAGAGCGGTGTGGAAAAGTCCACGGTCCCTAAGGATTCGGACAAGCACCGGAAACGCAGTGATGCTCATAGATATGCCCAGGAAAAGAGCAAAGGCGGAGAACGATGCGCCCGGGCTGGCGTAGAGCTGATAAAAAGGCAGAGCAAGACCTACTCCGAAAAGAAATGGGATCGCTATGCTTCCGTGGCCGATCACCACGACGCGCTCTGCCTGCTTCCAGATTTGCGCCAGATCAAGCTCCATCCCCACCACAAACATGAAGAGGCAGACGCCGATCTGACTCAGCAGCTGTAAGGGTTCGAGAGAATTCACCGCAAAAACCACCTCGAAGGCATGAGGCGCGATCCATCCAAAGAGAGAAGGCCCGAGCAGAATGCCGGCCATCATTTCTCCCACCACTGCCGGCTGCCCAAAACGCGCAAAGACCGATCCGACGAGATAGGAGACAGTGACAATAACAACCAGCTGCAATAGGAGCCGAGTCAGCGGATCGCCTGCTTTCGCCGGAGGAACGGAGGCAGGTTGGTCCCGCGAAGGGACCGCTCCCGGTGCGACCGCACTGCTCAATGCGCTCGCAGGCTCCGATAAGAGCGTTGCCGACGTGGGCTCAGGAATGGAAGACCCTATCCTGAGAATGACTGTGATCCCTATTATCGCGAGCCCGACGAGTAAGAGATAGCCTTGGGCGGCAGCACGCATCGCCTCAATTCAACCTACTCACTCGAAGTTACGAAGCCTGAGCTGAATCGCGCATCGGTCGGCACCGGTCCTATTGTGCCTGCGGCCGGACTTCCTCTTAGGAAATCACACGCCGGCCATTTCAGGCGACCCGTCGACAGCCAGACCTCGTCCCTCGGCGATCCATTCTTCGGTTCCCGGGACCGGTGAATCGGGCGCCCAAAGCGGCGCGCGCTCCGGATGATATCGCGAGCCGATCGGGACCGAGTAATCATCCGCCTCGTAACTGCGAGTACGGCCGAGCAGTTTGCGGAAGGACATCATCGAGGTCGATGGCTGATGCTCGAATTCATAGATACGCCCGGCAAAAGCATCGGTCATCTGCTCGACATAGCGGGAGTGCACGAAAGTCGCAAAGGCGAACGGCTGCTCCCAGAAAAGGTCGATCATGTCCTCGAGATTATCGGCGCCCTTTTCACAGGCGATCTGATGCGCTTCGAAAGGATTCTCTTTGTCATCCAGCTTGCCTTCGAGATACTGGCGCACCAATGGCGCGGCGAACTC
>JAICXG010000292.1 GCA_025980625.1 Chthoniobacterales bacterium | reverse complement strand
CCCCGGAGTGCCGGATATTTACCAGGGAAATGAAATCTGGGACTTCAGCCTGGTCGATCCGGACAATCGCCGGCCGGTCGATTACGAGAAACGGGTGCGGATGCTGGACTCGTTAGGCAAGGTGACTCCGGAGGATCTGCTGGCGAATTGGCGCGACGGACGGATCAAGCTTTTCCTCACGCAGCGGCTGCTCAATTTTCGACGCGAAGAGAACGCGCTCTTCGCCCGCGGCAGTTACGTGCCGCTCGAGGTGACGGGCGAATTCGCGGGTTGCTGCATCGCTTTCGCGCGGGAATATCAGGACCGATCGATCGTCGTGCTGGCGCCGCGCCTAACGATGAGAATAGGCTTCCCGCCGATCGCTCATCTCTGGCGCGATACGACCGTGCAGTTACCGAAAAGCGCGGAGCTTTGCAGTGATCTCTTCACCGGCGCCGCGATGGAAGCGGTCCCTTCGTTGCCCCTGGCACAAGCCTTCGCCCGCCTGCCTTTCGCCGTCATTGCGCCAGCTTGACGAGCGCATGGGAGAAATTTTCGAGATTGCGCATCAGATCGTTCCCGAAGCTCGCGAAGGTGAGGTGGGGCGAGGCAATAATCAGTAGCGTGCTGAGCAAGATGAGGTTGATCAGGTAAATCACGACAAGCGAAAAGACGGTGCCGTTATCGCTCAGGTCGCTCTGATTTTTCGGAATCATCCAACCGGTGAAAGTGAAATGGAACGCCCAGGTCACTCCGACAAGTGCATAAAGCAGGCGACCGTAGGGCTGGAGATTAAAGAACAAACTGAAGGCGCCGTAGAGCGCGATCACGAGAATGCTGTAGAGCGGGAAGAAGTAAGGCGCGAGCGCGATCAGGAAATTGTTTTTGTCGGTCAGAATGTGTCCGCCCTGGCGGGTCACTTTGAAGCGGCTGACGCGTCCGCCCATCATCCACACCCAGAGAGCATGGGTCAGTTCATGAGCAAAGACATAGAGGACAACCGGGCGCGGCAGACCGAAAAAGGCGATCAGCCAAAGGACCGCGCCTAACGAGAAGAACCAGAATTCCTCGCCTGCCCAAAGCCGTTCCGCGACGGTCGCGCGCGCGAATGAGGTGAAAAAGGTCTGGCTGAGAATTCCGCAAATGGGGAGAAGAAAAAGCGCGACGATAAACTTGACCCATTTTGTCGGGACGCTGAGCGCGGCCGAGGGCGGGGACGCGCGCCGCGCCGGGAACGCAGATCGCGCCACTGCGACGCCGCGCCTGACCGGCTTGCGCCGGGCGGTCGAGCGACGAGCGCGGCGCATCGCCATTCGTTAGGCGCGACCCATGTAGGCGCCGGTGCGCGTATCGATCTTCACGATTTCGCCCTCGTTAATGAAAAGCGGAACGTTGACTGTTTTGCCGGTCTCGAGCACGGCCGGCTTGGTCACGTTGCTCGCGGTGTCGCCGCGCACGCCCTCCGGCGCCTCGACCACTTTCAACTGCACCGACGAAGGCAGCTCGACCTGCACCGGCCGGCCTTCGGTGAAAAGCACTTCGACCGGCAGGTTCTCGACCAGGTACTCCTTCGCGTCGGTCAGCAGGCTCTCGCCGAGCGTGATCGTCTCGTAGCTTTGTGGATCGATAAAATTGTAGCCGGTGTTGTCCTTATAGCTGAATTCGAGCGTTTGCCGCGTGATATCGACCAGGTCAACCTTGTCGGTCGAGCCGAAACGCACGTCCGCGCTTTTCCCGGTGTTGATGTAACGGATGATCGCCTGGACGAAAGCGCGCAGGTTACCGGGCGTGCGATGATGCACCTCGAGGACAATGGCGGCGTTGCCGTTGTATTTAATTGCCATTCCTTTGCGGAGATCGTTAGCGGCGGCCATGGGTTCGTTGAAGCGTGAAGCGTTAAATCGTTAGGTTGTGAATCGTGGGAAGCTGAGGGGCCGATTCTTACAACGCGGCGGTTGCTAAAGCAACTTCAGCTTCGTCAGGTCTTGCGAATCGACAATCCCGACCGGCACGCCGCGGTCATCCACCACGACAAGATCATCAATCCGATGGCGCTCGAGCAGGTTGAGAACTTCGACTGCCAGCTTGTCCTGCTGCACGACCACGGGATTGAGTGTCATGAGATCGGCAACGAGGCGTTCGCCGACGCGCGAGTCGGTTTGAAAATGCCTGACGAAATCGCCGTGGGTAAAAATGCCGAGCAGTTGTTCGTCATCGCCCGCGACCACGGCCGCACCGGCTCGGACCGCGGTCATCGCTTCGAGCACCGCACGGATCGTGGTATTTGGCCTAACGACAGCTACGGCGGAGCGCGGTCGCATGACCTGATGAACGCGCAGAAGCAGACTTCGGCCAACCATTCCGCCGGGGTGGAACTTGGCGAAATCCTCTTTCTGAAATCCGCGCGCCTCGAGCAAAACCATCGCGAGCGCGTCGCCCAAGGCGAGCATCACGGTCGTGCTCGAGGTCGGAGCGAGATTGAGCGGACAGGCTTCCTGCTCGACATTGACGTCGAGAAAAATATCGCAATTCTGCGCGAGAGTTGATTTCGGGTCACCGCACATCGCGATTACGCCCACTTGGAAACGCGCGATCGCGGGCAAAATGCGCAGCAACTCTTCCGTTTCGCCGCTCGAGCTGAGCGCGAGCACAACATCGCCATCGGCCACCATTCCGAGATCGCCATGGAGCGCGTTGAGCGAATTGAGCACGACTGCAGGCGAACCAGTGCTCGTCAGGGTGGCGGCAATTTTCTCACCAATGTACCCGGATTTTCCCACTCCGAGCACGATCACTTTGCCGCGCGCTTCGACCGTGTCTTTGATCAGCTCGACCGCGCGCAGGAAATTTTGGCCCAACCTTTGCCGCAATCGCTGCAGCTCGGAAATCTCTAAATCGAGGACACGTGCGCCCTTTTCAATGTAATCCATCGATATATGATTGTGGGGTGAGGTCGGAGCGTGAGCAAGCCTCGCGCGGCGACCAGCCCGGGAGGACGACTATGAAAAAGACATTTCTCACGATTTTGTTAGCCGGCCTAACGACCGCCGCGTTTGCGCAAACCCCGACCGGCCAGGGCGAACTCACGACCACAACCGGACGTGGAACCGGGACAAACGCGACCGGTCAGATCCAGACCGAACTCGGCAAGCCCCGCCCACCGCAGGCCGCGCCGCTCGTCCCGACGGAAGGCGCGGTGCAAATGGCGATGCGCACCCGCCGGCCGATTCAGCTCATCAACCCCGCCGCGCCCGCGCGCTACGGCAGCGGACAGGAGCACGCCTCGCACGATCCGAAGAATCCGGGAAAGCCAAAGGGCATCGTGCTTTGGTCTTTTGCATTTTAGTCTGGCGATCGTGATTTAGTTGAACGAGGCGCGCCGGTATTGAATCGTTAGGCGTGCCCGATTCTTCGCCGCCGGTCGTCGCTGCCTACTGCGCGACTTTTCTCAAGCCGGAGATGCAGCACATCTACCGGCAGCTCACTGCGCTCCGGCGTT
>JAICXG010000059.1 GCA_025980625.1 Chthoniobacterales bacterium | reverse complement strand
ACCGCGGATGCTTTAAACCGCTGGATTGATGCCCAAGGCGACCAGTCGTTTTTTGGAATGCTCTGGACGGTGATGACTCACTACCCTTACTTCACGAAAGGCAAAGTCGCCACTTATTCGGAAAATCCAGACCTTGATCGCTATCTCAATGCGCTGCGCATTGGCGATGAAGCTTTAGGGAAGGTCCTGACTCACCTGGAGGAACGAGGCTTGATGGATTCTACTCTCGTCATAGTCATTGGCGACCACGGCGAAGCTTTCGGCCGGCATGGCTGCTGGAATCACGAAAACGTCTATGATGAGACCGTCCGTGTGCCTTTGATGCTGATCAATCCGCGTCTTTTCCACGGTGAAAGCTACTCGCAGCTCAGCGGCTCAGTAGATGTCGCACCGACCATCCTTGAGTTGCTCGGCCAAACCTCTCCGAGCGCATGGCAGGGCCGTAGCTTATTCAGCAAAGACCGGCCGAACCGAGCCTATTTCTTCGAGCCATTGACTGGTTATTGGTTTGGCTACCGGGAAAACGATCTGGTTTGTCTCTACCTCGTCAGCCGCGATAAGTATGAGATTTACGACATGGCCAAGGACCCTTTGCAAATGAACAACCTAGCTGATCAAAGGCCAGAGTTAGTTAGGCTCGGCACTGAACGGCTCGCGAGTTGGGTGCAGTTTCAAAACACTTACATTGAAAGGCTCATGTTCCCAGGCACGCGCGCTGCGGCAACGCTGCAAGCTACTCGCTAATAGCAGCCGCGAGCGGGAAAAGCGAAGCGCAGCCCGGCCGCTCTTGCGCAACTGGATTTCAGGTCATCGCTGAGACAGCGGACACTACAGCTCAGACCGGCGCTGGTTCGCTCTCGAGGCCTTCATAGGTCTCGGCGACGAGATGATCGACGACGTCGTGCATGTTGTGCTGGCGTTCCCAGGCGGCGAGCTGGCGGTCAGCACCGGTCCCTTCACGCATCATCCGGCGAAGGTGTTCGATCTCGCGATGAGTACCGAGCTCGTCGACTTCGGTGCGGACAAACTCGAGCAACTCCCGAATGAGATTGTGAATGTGCACCTCGCACTCGCGCCCGAAATCGATCAGCTTGCCCTCCAGTCCATAGCGCGAGGCGCGCCAGCGATTTTCGTCGATCAAGCGCCGCCGATAAACGCGAAAGGTGGTGTTCTGGTAGAGCAATTTGTAGAGCTTGGCGACGATCGCCTGGATGAGCGCGGCCAGTGCGAGAGTGTCGTCGACCCGCGATTGCGCGTCGCAGATTCGCACCTCGAGAGTGTCGAAAAAGGGATGGAGCCGGATGTCCCACCAGATTTTTTTCGGGTTATCGATGCACCCGGTCTTGATCAGCAGCTTGGTGAAATCCTCGTACTCGGAAAGACTTTCGAAGGCGTCCGGCATGCCGGTGCGGGGGAAACGCTCGAAGACTTTGAGGCGATATCCTTTCAGGCCGGTATTGCGTCCGACCCAGAAGGGCGAGTTGGTGGAGAGCGCGTAGAGATGCGGCAGGAAATAGCGGGTCTGATTCATGATGTGGATAGCGCTGTTGCGATCGGGAATGCCGACGTGGACGTGCAGCCCGAAGATGAGATTGGCCCGCGCGACCTGCTGCATATCTTTCACGATCGTGGCGTAGCGCTCGCCCTCGGTGATGCGCTGGTCGTACCAATGGGAAAAGGGGTGCGTGCCGGCTGAGGCGATCTTCAATCCGGCGCGCGCCGCCGTCTTCGCGAGATGGGTGCGCAATGCGATCACCTGCTCGCGCGCTCGCCCGATGTTGCCGCAAACATCGGTGCCCAGTTCGACGACCGATTGGTGCATCTCCGGCTTGATTTGCTCCTTTAGCGTGACCTTGCCTTCGCCGAGGATTTCCTGGATGTGGGAACGCAATTCACGCGTCTCAGGATCAATGATTTGAAATTCTTCCTCGATCCCGAGCGTATAGACGTGATCCGGCGCGCTCATGTCTCAAAGAAGAACCGCCAACTCAGCGAGCTGCGCAAGCTTCGACGAAAGCGGCCTAGACGCTGAATGCTTCCTCAATGACGCACGCCTGTTCGCACTTGTGTCGGGCGAGCGCGCCGACGGCCGGGCTCGCGCTCGCGTTGCGGCCCGCGTAAAGAATGTCGCCGCCTAACAAGATCCGGAGTCGCGGCTCGATGAAGGTCCAGGCGCCCATGTTTTGCGGTTCTTCCTGGCACCAGACGATCTTTCGCGCGTTGCGGAAGGGCGCGAGCGTTTCGCGCAGCTTCTCTTCCGCGAGCGGGTAAAGTTGTTCCAGCCTAACGATCGCAGCATTGGTGATCTTCTGCTCGCTGCGATGATTCAGCAGGTCATAGTAAACCTTGCCGGAACAGAGAATGATCCGCTCGATTGTTTGCGCTGCCCCGTTTTCGGGAGCCGGTAAAATCTCGGAAAAGCTACCAGCCGTGAAATCTTCCTCGCGCGAGCAAGCCTGCTCGGCGCGCAGGAGACTCTTCGGAGTCATGAGGATGAGCGGCTTGACGAAATCGCGTTTCATCTGCCGCCGCAGGGCGTGAAAGTATTGCGCCGCAGTCGTTAGGTTGCAGACCTGGATATTGTCCTCGGCGCAAGCTTGCAGAAAACGCTCGAGTCGGGCGCTGGAATGTTCCGGGCCCTGGCCTTCGTAGCCGTGCGGCAGGAGCAAGACGATCCCACTTGGCCGTTGCCATTTCGATTCCGCCGAAACGATAAACTGGTCGATGATGGTTTGTGCGCCGTTGGCGAAGTCGCCGAACTGCGCCTCCCAAAGGCAAAGCATTCGCGGATAATCGAGCGAATAGCCGTAGTCGAACCCGAGCACCGCGGCCTCCGAGAGCGGGCTGTTGTAAATGCAGACGCGGGCCTGGTCAGGCGCGAGGTGCAAGAGCGGCAGATAAGGTTTGCCGGTCTTCGCATCGTAGAAAAACGAATGGCGGTGACTGAAAGTGCCGCGCCGGCTGTCCTGGCCGGACAAGCGCACCGGCACGCCTTCGAGAAGGAGCGAACCGAAGGCCAGTGCTTCGGCAAATCCCCAGTCGTATGGCCCGCCGGCTTCGAAGACCTGGCGCTGCCGATCGATCGTGATGCGCTTCACTTTCGGCAGCAGATTGAATCCTTCCGGCACTCTCGTTAGGCCGGTGACGATCTTTTTCAATAACTCGCGGCTGATCGCCGTCGGTTCCGATTTCCAGGAATACTTCGGCTGAAATACAGCGGTCGATTCTTCGAAACAATTGCGTTTTCCTGGCTCTTCCTGTTCGAGCGCTTTCACCTCCTCGAGTGTCATATCGAGGCGCAGTTCAAACTCCGCCTCGAGCGACGCGGCGTCCTCGGGACTGAGCACGCCGGACTCGAGCAGCTCCTCTTTGTAAATTTGCGCGACTGGTGGCCGCTTCGCGATTTTCGCGTAGAGATCGGGCTGAGTGAAGAGCGGCTCGTCGCCTTCGTTGTGGCCGTAGCGACGGTAGCAATAGAGGTCGATGACCGCGTCGCGCCCGAAGGTTTGCCGAAAATCGAGCGCCAATTCGCTCACGAACCGCACCGCGATCGGGTCTTCGCCGTTCACATGAAGAATCGGCGCCTCGATCATTTTAGCCACATCGGTCGGATAGAACGAGGAGCGCGCATCTTCCGGCAAAGTTGTAAAGCCGATCTGATTATTCACGACCACATGCACTGTGCCGCCGGTGCTGTAGCCGTGCAGTTGCGAAAGGTTGAGAGTCTCTGCCACGATCCCCTGGCCGGCAAAAGCTGCGTCACCATGCACGAGCAAGGGCAGAACTTTCCGTCGCTGTTCCGTGTCGCCGCGCATCCGTTGCCGGGCGCGGGCAATCCCTTCCACGATTGGATCGACCGCTTCCAGATGACTGGGGTTCGCCGCGAGCCGAAGCTCGATCTCCGCGCCCGAGGCGAGCTTGCGTACCGTCTGATAGCCGAGGTGATACTTCACGTCGCCATCCCCCGCGACGAGATCGGGGATGTAGTTCGTGCTGAATTCGGTGAAGATGACCTTGAGCGATTTCTTGAGAAAATTTGCGAGCACGTTGAGTCGGCCGCGATGAGCCATGCCCATGCAGATTTCCTCGATCCCTTCCGCCGGGCAGCGATGCAGGATCGTGTCGAGAATCACCAGGAGCGATTCCGCGCCCTGCAGCGAAAAGCGTTTCTGCCCGACGTAGCGGGTGTGAAGGAAAACTTCGAAAGCCTCCCCTTCGAGCAGCAAGCGCAGCAGCGCGATCTCCACCTCTGTCGAAGCTTGATGTTTCATCGGTCGCGACTCGAGCCGATCACGCAGCCAATCGCGAATTCGCGCATCCTGGATGTACTGAAACTCGGCACCGATAGGCCCGGCGTAGATTTCACCGAGCGTCGCGATCATTTCACGCAGCCTCATGGTTCGGCCGTGGAGGAAAAACGGAGAGGCGACGTGACGATCAAGATCCGCTTCGCTGAATCCGAGTGCGTGCAGCGAGAGGAGCGGATTGTCCGGCGGTTTTTCCGCCAGTGGATTCACCCTCGCAATCGTGTGGCCAAGCGCGCGATAAAGCTGAATCAATCCATCGACTCGCGCCTGGATGGGCTCTTCCTCTTCCTTTGGCGCTTTCTCCGCGACTGCGGCGGCCCCGTTGCGCTGCGGTGTATCGCCAAGTTGGAATCCTTCAAAAAATGCCCGCCAACTCGCATCAAGCGCCTCGGGGTTTTCTTCCCAGAGCCGATAATTCTGCTCGATCGCATCGAGATTGCCGCGGGTCGCAAACGAAGGACGCATGACTGCAGTACTCTGGCGGCGATTGCTGGGCGGGCAAGTTGACACTGCGGAGCGCGCTTCGATGTTCGCCTGCAACGTTAAGGATGAAAATCGAGGAGGGAGCGATTTGGAGCTGTTGAATCTGCGAAGGGCGCGGCGCCCGCTGCAGGGTTTTCTTATCGCTTTTGCAGTCGCTTCCACGGCCTTTGCTCAACCGAGTCCCACTTCGACCCCCTCGAGCGTCAATCCTGCGTCTGAACCCGCCGTGCTCGCGGTCGCGAAGGTTTTACCGGCGGTCGTAAATATCAACACCGAGCGCATCGTTAGGCGACAGGTGCGCGATCCATTTGATGATTTCGCGGCGCAGTTTTTCGGCGTTTATCGCAATCGCCCGCGCGAAATCCGGCAGCGCTTGCAGAGTCTCGGCACCGGGTTTCTCGTCGATCCGAGCGGCTACATCGTAACCAACGAGCACGTCGTCGAGCGCGCGGCCGATCTCAAAATCGAGGTCATCACAAACGACAACAAGAGTTATAAGGCGCGCTACATCACGGGCGACCCAAAGAAGGACCTTGCGCTGATTAAAATCGATGCCGACAAGCCGCTGCCGTTCGTCAACCTGCACGATATCTCGCCGAATCTGTTAGGCGAGACTGTGATTGTCGTCGGCAACGCGCTCGGCTACGGCAGCTCAATCAGCCGCGGGGTGCTCAGCGGCATGAAGCGCGATATCACGGTCGACAATGTCGATTATCATGACCTTATCCAGACCGACGCGGCGATTAATCCGGGCAACAGCGGCGGCCCGCTGGTTGATCTCGAAGGCCGGCTGGTCGGGATGAGTTCGGCCAAAATGGCGTTCACTCCACAGGGAGTTCCGACGCAGGGTCTCGGTTTTGCCATTCCCGCCGAAGTCGTTAGGCAAACGGTCGAGCAATTTAAGAAAATCGCCGACAAACAGCCGCCGCCCAAAACAGGCGCAGGCGCTCAAGAGAATGATTCCGGGCGGGCCGCGGCGCTCTTCGGTTTGCAGCTCCAGGACCTGACTAACGATCTCGCGGATGCGCTCGGCTATGCGCGCGGTCGCGGAGTGCTGATCAGCGCCGTCGAGCCGGATAGCCCGGCCGACGAGGCTGGATTTGAGCGCGGCCTGGTGATTTATCGGATCGGGAAATACGACGTCAATTCCGTCAAGGAAGTTGAACGTTTGCTCGCCGGGGCTGACACCGGGTCAAGCGTCGATTTCGCGGTCGGGATCATCGGCCGTAGCGGGCGCGGCCGAGGCGTCGAGACGGTCAATCTCGAAGCGCGCTGAAAATTTTTTCGGGAAAAATTTGCCAACACTTTTCCGTTGGCGTTGTCAGTAAAAACTCACTGCCGCATGATCAAGGTTGAAAATCTCACGAAGCGTTACGCCGGGCAGACGGCGATCGAGAATCTCAATTTCGAGGTCGGTAAGGGTGAGATCATGGGTTTCCTCGGGCCGAACGGCGCCGGCAAAAGCACCACCATGCGCATTCTCTCCAGCTTCATGCCGCCGACTTCCGGTCGCGCCTCGGTCGCCGGTTACGATATTTTCGAAAACTCACTCCAGGCCCGGACGCACCTCGGTTACATGCCGGAAAACGTCCCGCTCTACAAGGACATGCGGGTGACGGAATACCTCGAATATCGCGCCGCGCTCAAAGGTGTGCCGCATCGCCGCATGAACGAGCGCGTCGGCGACGTCAAGGAATTGTGCGGGCTGAAAGAGGTGGAGAAGAAACTGATCGGCGCACTTTCCAAAGGTTATCGCCAGCGGGTCGGGCTGGCGGACGCGCTCGTGCATGAGCCCGATCTCTTGATTCTCGATGAGCCGACGAGCGGGTTAGACCCAAACCAGATCCGGCAGGTGCGCGAATTGATCAGGAATCTTGGGCGCCAACACACGATTCTGCTCTCGACTCACATCCTGCCTGAAGTGGAGATGACCTGCAGCCGCATCATCATTATTAATCGCGGTAAGATTGAAGCCTGTGACACGCCCGAGAATCTCGTTAGTCAGATGCGGACCGCGACCGGAGTGCGGCTTGAGGCCAGGGCAGGTAACGACGACGGGATCGAGGAGCTAAAGAAAATCCCCGGGGTTAAGGACGTGAGCCTCACGACTGACGGTGACTGGCAGGTCTTCTCTCTCCGCGCGGAAGCGGGCGCCGATGTGCGCCCGGAAGTCTTTCGCCTCGCGAGCGATCGCCGCTGGGCGGTGCGCGAGCTTTCCCAGCGCAAAGCAACTTTGGAAGATGTTTTCGTCGAAATCACTCATGCGGATGAAGTCTGATGTTGCCATGAGCCCGGTGTCTGTCGCCCGGAGCGAAGCGCGGCGAAGTCGAGGGATCTGGCCGCGCAACAGCAAGCTGGCTTGACTTAGCCTTATGACAAAATTCTTCACGCTTCTATCCCGCGAGATCCGCAGTTACTTCTACTCACCGATCGCCTATATCGTCCTCGTCTTTTTTCTCCTCGTCAGCGGAGTCGATTTCTACTTCCAGGTCTCTTTCATGAACCAGCGGGCGGTGGAGTATTCCGTCCAGGAAGCTTTCTTTAACTCGGTCTTTTTTTGGTTCGCATTTGTCCTCATTTTCCCGCTCATCACGATGCGACTCTTTGCCGAAGAGTTTAAACTCGGCACGATCGAACCGCTCATGACTGCGCCGGTGCGCGACCTGCAGGTCGTGCTCGCGAAGTATTTTGGCGCGCTCATCTTCTATGTCATTCTCTGGATCCCAACCGCCTTTTACTTCGTCATCTTTCAAGCCGTCACTCACGAGCCGGCGGGGAGCTCGACTGGCGCCTATCTCGGCAGCTATCTCATGCTTGTCCTGCTCGGGATGTTCTATATCTCGATTGGTTGTTTCGCCTCTGTCCTGACGAGAAACCAGATCGTGGCCGCGATTATCTCATTCGCCGTGATCACCCTGCTTTTCTTTTTTGGCCTGGTGCAGTTTATCCTGCTCGATGTCGGCTCCGAGACCCGGCAATTACTCGGCTATTTCTCGGCCATCGAGCAGATGGGCACGCTCTCGCGCGGCCAGATCGATACCCGGCCAATCGTCTTATATGTCAGCATGACGATCGTGATGCTCACTTTCACCTATCAAGCATTTCAATCCCGCAAATGGCGACTCTAAGCGCGCGCTCGTTTCATTATCGTGAACGAAGCGCAGCGGAGTCGAAGGCTCTCGCGGAAGTGGACTTGACAGTTTTACTCACGATCCCTCGACTTTGCTCGCGGTTACACTAAACAATGGCTAGCCAACCAGAGAACAAGCCGAAGAACATTCGCCGCCTCCAGATCGGCCTGAATGTTATTATCCAGGTCGTGATTATCATCGTCCTCGCGGCAATGGTGAACTATCTCGGGTTCGAGCATTACCGGCGCTGGGACCTGTCGCGCGACAAGAAATACGCGCTTTCCGACAAGACGAAGCATTTCCTCGATGCGCTGGAAGGGAAGGTGCGAATCACGGTCTTTTTCGGGGCGCAGAATCCGATCACCGGAGACGTGCAGAACCTGCTCACCGAATACCAGTACGCCTCGCACGGCAAAATCGATGTCGAGTATGTCGACCCAGAGCGCAACCTGACGAGAGCGAAGGAACTCTTCGATAAGTATAAGGTGGTGACGGACGAAAGTGTCCTGATCGTCGATTACAAAGGCCGCAGCAAGACCGTCAAAGCTTCGGATATGGCGGAGATGGACCAGGGTAACCCGATGGTCGGCGAGCAGCCCAGGGTCACAGCCTTTAAAGGTGAGCAGGCGATCACAAGCGCACTGATCGATGTGGTGGAAGGAAAGAAGAACACTGTGGGTTATATCGTCGGTCACAAGGAGCCGCCGCTTAGCGGACAAAGTCCAATCTCAACCCTAAAGACCTTTATCCAGAACGAGAACATCGACTTTAAAGAGCTGAATCTTTTCGAGCTCCCGGCGATCCCGGCGGACATCAAGGTCGTGATGATTGCCGGCCCGCAATACGATTTCTCCGATCGCGAGATGAAGATGCTGCGCGATTTCTGGAACAAAGAAGGGCGTATTCTCCTGCTCATCGACCCGGCGGCGAAAACGCCCAAACTGCTGGCCTTCCTTAACGAGCAGGGAGTGAAACTCGATGACGATCGGCTGATGGCGATGGTCAAAACTGGAATTGAGGAGGTGGCGCGGGTGCGCGATGTGGTCGCGCATTTTCTTCCCGATAACCCGGTGACGAAACGCCTGACCGATGTGCGTGCGCCGTTCTTCGGCGCGACCAGCTCGCTCACGCTCGATTCCCAGGCTGTCGCCGCCGCCAATATCCACCTCGCGCCGCTCGCCCAGGCCGAGAAGGGTTACTGGGGCGAAACCGATTATTATTCGGATGACGAGGCGCTGCTCCAGTACGATCCGGCGAAAGATAAAGGCGAGCCGCTCACGATCGCGGCTTCGATCGAAAAAGGCGGGAGCGCCGACCAACGTGTTCAGATCAACTCCGCCCGGCTGATTGTGGTGGCTAACTCCACTTTTATTCAGGACAACGCCCTGACGCAGGATCAGCAGCAACTCGACTTCATGTCGGCGAGCATCAACTGGCTTCTCAGCCGCGAACAATTGATCGGAATTGCGCCGAAGATTCCGCAGGCGCTCACTTTTACCCTCGACGAACGATCGCTGCGCAGCCTGCGCTGGATCATTCTCGTGCTGATTCCGCTCGTGCCGGCGACGTTTGGGCTGCTCGTCTGGTGGCGGCGCCGTGCCTAACGAGTATAGGAGATGAAGACGCGCACCACCATCATCCTTCTCCTTCTCGCGCTCGGGCTCGGCCTCTGGATTAAGTTTTTCGAAAGCAAGAAACCAAACACGGCCGAGGCGCAGCGCCAGGCGGGCAATGTGATCAACTTCGATCGGGAAAAACTTCAGGGCATTGTTATCCAGAATGGCGACGACCGGGTCGAGCTACAGCGGCAGAACGGTAACTGGCGCCTGACTGCGCCGGTCAAAGACGAGGCCGACAGCGCCGAGGTCGACAACCTGATTAGCGACATCGAAATGTGGCGCAAGGACGCGGTCATCCCGATGCAGGCGGTGACGGCGGGAAAAGGCCGCCTGAGTGAATACGGTCTACGCCAGCCAAAGCTGCGGATGCGGTTAGTCCTGCCTAACGAATCGCACGAAATCCTCTTTGGGAAGGATGCTGCGCTGGAAGGCAAAATCTACGTCCGGCTGGCCGACTCGAAGGAGGTGATGATCGCATCGCAAAACGTCCGGGCTGATATCTCGAAAAAGCCGGATGAGTTTCGCGATCGCAAGCTGACTGACCTGACCACCGCGCAAGTCACCCGCGCCATCATTAAGACGCCGGCGGGCGAGATCGAATTAGCGAAAAAGAACGAGCACTGGGAAATCCTCAAGCCGCTCCAGGCGCGCGGCGATGATCAGAAAATCGGCGACTTGCTTGCCAATGTCACCAATGGTCGCATCCAGGAATTTGTTGCCAGCGACAGCGGCGACCTGCACGCCTACGGCCTCACGGAACCGCGCGGCTCGATTACGATCTACGGCCGCGAAGACAAGCAAGGCCGGACTCTTCAGATTGGGACGGCGAGCGATAAGATAAAGGATGCGATTTACGCCCGTTATCTGCCGCGCAATGGAGTATACGCATTGCCCAGGAAAACCGAAGAGTTGTTGAAGGTCCGGCCTAACGATCTGCGCGATCGTCATCTCGTTAGGCTGGACACGAACAATCTCGACCGGATCCACATCGAGGCCGCCGGCCAGCCGAAGATCGTGCTGGCGCGCAAAGACCAGAGCTGGTCGATCGCCAGCCGCAACAACGAGCCGGCGAACAGCGAGGAAGTGCGCCGCCTGCTCGATCTATTGAACGACACCCAGGTCAAGCGCTTTGTTGCCGATACCGCTTCCGACCTGCCGAAATATGGTCTCGACAACCCGCAGTTGAAGGTGACGTTTAGCTCCTTCGCCTCGGAAAACACAGCTGAAACCGCGGCCGGCGAGCATCCCTATCTGACCCTCTCGTTTGGCCGAGTCGAAAACGGTGAGGCTTATGCGCGCGTCGATGAAGAACCGTTCGTGGTTGCGGTTGACCAGCAATTGTTAGGCAAAATCTGGGCTGATCCTTTGCAGTGGCAAGGGCTTGCGATCTTCAAGTTCAAACCGGAGGAAATCCATCGTCTCTCGCGGGTCAGCAATCGCGAGGAGTCACTCATCCGCAACAGCCCGAAAGAGTGGAAGTGGATCGGCGGCCAGGGCGAGATCGACAACAACAACCTTGAGTCACTCCTCAACACTCTCGCGGCCCTGCGCGCGGTGCGCTGGGTCGGCCCGAGCAAGCCGGATTACGGTTTCGAAAAAGCGACGCTCGTGATCACCTTCACCACTTCGCCCGATGACAAAGCTCTGCACAAATTAACGATCGGCAACCGTACCCCGGAAGGGATGTGGTATGCGCAGGTAGACGGGCGCGATGGCACTTTTGTCGTAAGCGATCCTGACCACAGCGCGCTCACGTTGCCGCTGGCGACAGCGGCGGCTCCTTCGCCCTCGCCCAGCCCGGTTCCGGCGGCGTCAAGCTCTCCCATTGCGACGCCGCCTTAGCCTGCTGTCGGTTAGCTTCCCGAGAGCAGCCGCGACTTTTAGTCGTTAGGCAGGCTCGATCCGCAGCGAACGATCCGGCGCGATCCTCACCACGAAAAGCGCATCAAAGCCTTCCTCGCCTGTCGGGCGTTCGAGACGTTTCGCGACCGTAAAGATGGCGACGTTAGGCACTTTCTCGCGACCGCTGCGTTCTGCGTTACGCGCGACCGCCGCCCGGGTCGGCACATCGAAGAAGTAGCCGATAACTTTCGCCCGATGCGTCCGCGCGATTGCAATAATCGCGGCGCGCTCAGCGGTGGTTGGGTTGGTGTTATCGATTACCACCGAACGCCCGGCCGCGAGTGACTGATCGATGACTTCATGCTGGCGCGCTTCGCGGCGCGATGCATTCGGCGACCGGTCCTTGCTGATGTGCACATGGGTGCCGGAAAACCGTTCGCGGTAGAGCGTCGTTTTTCCCGAGCCGGGTAATCCGACGAAAATCACGCACTCCGCTTGCACCACTCACATTACCAGATTCACCATGATCCACATTTCGTGGGTGTGACGGGCGAGCAGGTCGAGAGCAATGACATATCGAAAGGGTTCCGCTAGCTTCCGGCGGGAATTAGCCGAGGGTGAGGGCACAGTTCCATGTTCGGAAAACGGATTACTCTCTTCAAGTTGCTCGGGTTCGAAGTTCACGTCGACCTAAGCTGGCTCGTCCTGGCCTTTCTTGTCACCTGGACTCTGGCGGTCGGCTATTTCCCGGCCGAGTACAAGGGCTTTTCACACGCGACTTACTGGTGGATGGGGGTGGCTGGCGCGCTCGGCCTTTTCGTCTCGATCGTGCTGCATGAGTTTGCCCATTCGATCGTGGCTCGCCGGTTTGGGATTCCGATGAAAGGGATCACCCTTTTCATCTTCGGTGGCGTAGCCGAAATGTCGAAGGAACCGCCCAGCCCTAAGTCGGAGTTTTTCATGGCCATCGCCGGGCCGATCGCGAGCGTGCTGATCGCAGTCTGTTGTTTTCTCCTCGCCTGGCTCGGCCGCGCAACTCAATCGCCGCTGCCGCTTACCGCTGTGCTGACTTATCTCGGGTCGATTAACCTCATTCTCGTTCTTTTTAACATCGTGCCGGCCTTTCCGCTCGACGGCGGCCGTGTCCTCCGCTCTGCCCTATGGGCGGCGAAACAGAACCTGCACTGGGCGACCCGGATCGCCTCGGGGATCGGCAGCGGGTTTGGCATCCTGCTGGTTGTGCTTGGCGTATTTAGCTTCTTCACCGGCAACATCATTGGCGGCATCTGGTGGTTCATTCTCGGGATATTTATCCGCAATGCTTCGCGCATGACCTTCCAGCAAATGCTCCTGCGCGAAGCTCTCGCCGGTGAGCCGGTGCGTCATTT
>JAICXG010000026.1 GCA_025980625.1 Chthoniobacterales bacterium | reverse complement strand
TTGGCCGAGCGCGCTGCGAAAAGTGCGGAGAAAGTTTTGGACGCGAACGATCCTAATATCCGCGAGTACGCAAAATTCCTGCAAGAACTGGAAAGCGGCCATGCGATCACCATGCCCGCGGCACAATTCCACGAGCCATTTCTGTCTGGAAACAAAGCTGTCGCACAAGGCCCGCATTAAAGCAGCCGCCGCCGGAAATGAGTCTCCGCCAAACACGCCAATAACGCCAAAAAGAAAATCCTCTTACCTCTGACTCTTTGGCGTTGTTTGGCGTGTTTGGCGGAACCTTCTTTCGGCTGAATCCAGCCCTCCTTCCTTACCTTCGTTTTGTTTCTGTAGAAAGCACACCCTTTCTCGGGATTCTTCGTCGCCTTGGTTTGCTTCTGTGACGACCCCCCAAACTTTCTGCGTAACCTCGCGCCGGCTTTTACGCACTACACCTGTGAACGGCCAGTAATGAAAGGAAACAAACAGATGAAAATCCATACTTACCTCGCAGCTACAGCCGTGACTCGCACGCTCGCGGCTTGCGCGGCCTTGAATCTCACCTGCACCGCCGTCCTTGGCCAACCCGCCGCAGGTGCGGGCGGCGGCACCACCGGCGGCGGAACAATCTTCTACACCCATACGTGCTGCAGGCAGATGTGGACGATGAATCCCGACGGCACCAGCCAGACCCAACTTGGGCTCGGGGCCTTTGGATCTGTGAGCACGCAGAAATACAATGGTCATTACTGGTTCATGGACGTAAGGGCAATCGATCCTCCACAGTACTATCCCAACGGAGACCTCAGACTCGAAGTCTCCGTCTACCGGGACGACTACGACCAGAACACCAACAGCAACCCCGCCACAAGGGTCCTGCTTACGAACGACATCACCTTACAACCTTCGTCTGGCTCGGGCGACCCAGCCTATACGGTGCAGTGGCTTCCCGGCGGGCAGAAGATCTCGGTCAAGGCGCGCCGCTGGTCTGGCAACCTCGTCTCCGAGGGTGGAATCTATACGGCGTCGCTCCAGTTCGGCACTGACGGCAACATCACCGGACTGATCGCGCAGCCGGGCGCGGTGGCGATTTCGTTCCCTTTCGATAGTAACCAGTGGCCCAATCTCAGGAGCTACAGCTGGGACCCAACAGGCGCAAAAATTGCCTACGAAGACACGTTCGTCCTGGGAATAGCTGACCTGCTCGGGAGTCCGCATACGGTCATCTACAACGGCTGGTCGAACACGCCACAGTGGTCGCCCGACGGCAGGAAGATCGTGTTCACCAACGTCAACTTAGGCATCTCAACGATCGGTCCCGACGGAAAGGGTCTTAAGGAGATTATCAGGCGGACTAGCACCTGGGGTTTCGCACGGCCCTTCTATTCGCCCACCGGTAGCAACATCGTCTGCTATGGAACCGGCGCGAACCTCGATGTCCTTCGCTCTGACTCAAACGGTAACTTCCTCACCAATCTGACCAACACGCCATCTGACAGCGAAATGCCTCAGGGTTGGCGTTGAGCATTAGAGAGAACCGATAACAAATAACAGGTAACTAACAAGTAATAACTAATAACCAAACTCACCTACTACTAGAAGACTACTTATGAAAGCACGCGCTACTCTGATTTTGATCACGTTGTTTTGCGCAATGATGGCAAGTATGCAAAGCGCGCGCGCGGCCACGATCACGGTGACTAACACCAATGACAGCGGCGCGGGCTCATTGCGCCAGGCGCTAGCGAGCGGCAGTCTGACCTGTACGCTGCCACCAGCGACTATCGCCGTAACGCGCACTGCCGGCGGAACGACAGGAACGATCAACGAGTCAGTTTACAGCATGTCGGCCGACACCGGCTCGAACTTCAGAATCGACGGCTGTCAGTACATCTACAACCTGAAATCGAGCGCACTTGGAGTCGGCACCTATCGCGTTGACATCCTGATCAATAGCCTGGTTGTCGGCAGCGCTGCCTTCCAGCTGAAATGGCCTTCTCTCGTCAGTATTTGCAATGTTTACCTCCCCGGCAAGCGAAGCGCTTGCCCCACAATTGTGAATTCGTTCGCCGCCAATTGTAGGGCGGGCGCTCCGCCTGCCCCTTTTTCCCACAGGGTAAACCGCGACCAGGGCTCACGTCGCAAAAGTGAAGTCTAACTATGAAAACGAAAAGCAAAACCAGTGGTTACATTCTACGCAGTAGCGCAGCTGCGCTACTCTTCTCCTGCGCGATCGTCGCTCTCTGTTCGGCGATCAATCTGCCTAACAATCAGCCAAATTCTTCGGCTTCGCAGGATAATGCCGCCTTCAGCTCGACTACAACACATCACAGTCGAAGCTTGAGCTTCGCCGAGCGCGTGGCCTATCAGACCGTCATCGAGGACGTTTACTGGCGTCATCGGATCTGGCCAGACAGCAACCCCGGCCCCAAGCCGCCGCTGGACAAGGTCATATCGCAGGCGGACATCGAAAAGAAAGTTGCAGAATATCTGCGCAACTCACAAGCGCTGGAGGATTACTGGCAGCGGCCGCTTACTGGGTACCAACTCCAGGCCGAAATGGAGCGCATGACCAGTAACACTAAGCAGCCGGAAGTCTTGCAGGAACTATTTGAGGCTCTTGGGAACGATCCCTTTGTTATCGCCGAGTGTTTAGCCAGACCAACACTAACAACGCGTTTGACCGCCGATGTGTTGGCCCAAGACAAAACTGGGCGCTTTGAGTCTCTGCGAACCTACGAGCTGCAAATTGCAAGGGAGGTAGCGGCGATTGACTCAACCCCGAACGTTTTCGGGGTTCAAGTGCTGCAACGGATGCGCAGCAACGGCCAGACTTTCCACCGCCCCTACCACCTTCCTGTCATAGCTAGTCCCTCGGGTGGCTGCACCGATGATACGTGGACTTCAACCACACTCACCAATGCCCCGCCTGGCCGATATCTCGCCGCTAGCGTCTGGACAGGCGCCGAAATGATCGTCTGGGGCGGAGAGACTGGTCCTGGCACCTTTTTCAACTCCGGCGGAAGATATGATCCCAGCACCGACAGTTGGGTTCCCACCAGCATCATCAACGCGCCCGATGGCCGAAGGCGGCCCTCGGCAGTTTGGACCGGCAGCGAAATGATCGTCTGGGGTGGCTGGGGTGACTGCGGCGGTGACAGTTTTTGCAATACTGGCGGAAGATACAATCCAACTACTGACAGTTGGACTGCCACCAGCACCACCAACGCGCCCTCTGCGCGAAGCCGTCACGGTGCAATCTGGAGCGGCAGCCAAATGATCGTCTGGGGCGGACGGGACTTTGACACTTTGGGGTTTAACACTGGTGGCAGATACGATCCCGACACGAATAGTTGGACGGCCACGAATCTCACCAACGCGCCTGTTGGCCGACAAGTTCCGACGGCGATTTGGACAGGCAGTGACATGATCGTCTGGGGCGGGTGTGTAGACGAATCATGTAATCAGGGTGTGTCTTCGGGCGGAATGTACAACCCACTTACCAATAGTTGGATTCTTATCGGCACCACAAACGCGCCCTCAGCTCGAACGAACCATAGCGCGGTATGGACGGACAGCGAAATGATCGTGTGGGGCGGATATAATAACGGTAGCTATTTAGATACCGGCGGAAGATACAATCCAACTACTGACAGTTGGACTGCCACCAGCACGACCAACGCGCCGTCTGGTCGATCCGAGCACACCGCAGTGTGGACCGGTAGCGAAATGATCGTCTGGGGTGGGACTAATGGCAGTCCTTTGAACACCGGCGGGCGCTACACTCCTGAGACCGATAGTTGGGGGGTTGCGACCAGCACCACCAATGCGCCCTCTAGTCGATACGAGCACATCGCAGTATGGACAGACAGCGAAATTGAAATGATCGTCTGGGGGGGGAGGGAGGTCAGTTTTGCGGGTTTGAACACCGGCGGCAGATACTGCGCGCAATCCGGCCCGCCAACGATCACACTTAGCGCCAATGGGCGCAAGGTAGGCGGAATAAATACCGTGCGCCTGACCTGGGACGGTGCGACTTCGACCGACATCGATGTTTACCGCGATGGTACGCTAATCATAACTACGCCGAATGATGGTTCCTATACCGATTCCACCGGCGACACCGGCCGGGCTCGCTACACGTATGAGGTGTGTGAAGCCGGCACCTCGACCTGCTCCAATAACGCGAAGGTGACGTTCCGACAATAGGGGAACAAGATGGCGCTTGTAAAGCGGTGTGACCTGTATTTTCGTTCGCGAATTCTGATACGCCATCCGGCAATCAGCCCGAAATAGAGATCGCGCCCTATCTCTGGATGCTGCGGGAGTTGAACCTTATCACGCCGGGGAGCGGTTTCGGCCCGGAAGGCGAAGGTTATTTTCGGATCTCGGCGTTTAACAGCCGCGCCAACGCCGAGGAAGTAGCGCAGCGATTGGAACGAGCAGCGCTCTGACAACTCCTGCTCAAGCTCATGCTCGTGCTCGTAATCGAAAAGATCGAGCAGGAGGAAGAGGCGAAAGCCTTGCACAAGAGGAATGCGGCCTGCAAACTGACCGGCTTTGGAAACCAAAGAAGCCCAGGGATTCTCGCGTAGTCTGCCGCAGCTTTACCGGTTTTGTTTTCTCATGACCGGCGATACGCCCAGGGCGCTGCAAGCGTTTCAAAAAACCCTGCGCGAAGCAGCCCTGCTCGCTTCGCGGGGACAACTTCCATCCGATCGTCTTTGGGCTTTTCACGAAGCGCGTCACCAGTGCCTCACATTGTCGAAGAGTGATTTGCAGCCGGAGTCGAATCTTGTCCCGGAGGAACCGATCGCGGCCGATGCGGTGGCACGGGCGGCGCAGCTCGAGCCGGGGCAGTTCGCGATCTGGATTTCAAACGCACCGGAACCGCAGCGGAGCGCGCTCGCATTTTTTTATCTCAATGAATTCACCCACCGTGAGATGCAGAATCTGCTCGACCTAAAGATGAACGAACTGGCCAGCCTGATCTCTCATGGCCGCTGGCAATTTCAGGCCTGGCTCAATGCCGTGACGGAGCCCCGATGAAGCGCTGGCTCTCACGTCGCAAACGCGCCTTGATCGAGTGCGCACCGATCAACGAATCGCCCCCCAGCGACCGCGCGATGCGCTCGGCGCTCGAAACCGCGCGGACAATTCCCGAAGCGGCCGCCGCCCTCACTGCGCAACACCACTTCGATGTCGCGCTCGCCAATCTTGTCCGCCGCATCCCCATCCCGCCCGAAGCCGAGGAGTATTTCGTTAACGCCGCGCTGGTCAAAGGCGCGAAGCGGAGTTGGAAAACAACCGCGCGCCATCCGGCGATTCTCGCGACTGTGCTTGCGGTGGTGGTGCTGGCTGGATTTGGGGCCTTCCTGTTTTACGAACGGCTGCATGAGTTTCCCGGCTCGGAGACAGCGAAAAAACTGCTGGTGGTGGCGAACACCGCTCGTCGCTCGGAGTTCGAGCCGCTCAATACCGACGCGATCAATCTCGGCGATTTTTTCTTCATGAAATTTCAGCTCGAACATTTCGATGTCCCAATGCAGTTCGCCGATCTGCGGGTGCGCGGCGCACGCGTTTTTGAGGATGAAGATGGGGAACGCGTGGCGCAGGTGCTGCTCGCCGCGAATGGCGTAGAATTGTTCCTTTATTCGGCGGAGAAAAATGACCCGCGGGAGGCGAGCAAGACGCGCCGACCGGCGTGGCATTATGTGGAAGGCGAAGGGTGGGCCGGTGCGGTTGAGGAGCGCGATGGGGTTTGCTTCATGATCGCGATGCGCGGGAGTGAAGACGAGCTGCGCTCCTATCTCGCGGACCGGCAGAGGTGAATCGGCGATCCCGGGCGCGTTGACACACCGGGGCTGCCATTCAAGTTTATCGGCCCGCTGCGCCAGGGTAGCTCAGTGGTAGAGCAGGGGACTCATAAGCCCTTGGTCGGGAGTTCAACTCTCCCCCCTGGCAGCGCCTCGCCTGTTCTGCAAGATATTGCGCCCTGATTTGACAATGAATGAACGTTCATTCATTGTCTCCGCCTTATGCTCGCAAAACGCACCGAAGCGGCGGATGACCGGCGCCGACAAATCCTCGAAGCGGCTGTCGTTTGCTTCGCCGAACACGGCTTCCACCAAACGAGCATGCACGACATCAGCGCCGAAGCCGGGATCAGTGTCGGGTTCATTTATCGCTACTTTAAGAACAAGGACGAAGTGATCGCGGCTCTCGCCGCCGGGCACAAAAAGGAGATCGCGCAGTTACTCGAACGCGCCCGCCAGGCCCCCACCCTGCTCGAATCCTTTGAGATTCTTTTCACTTCCCATTGCACGGAGGACGCCCCGCGCCTGATCTCTTCCTTTGTCGTTGATCTTTTCGCCGAAGCCGGGCGCAATCCAAAGGTTGCGCGCTTGGTCCGCGATGTGGTGCGGACAAAAACACGAGGTGTCACTGACTTGATTGCGCGCTCGCCCGATTCCAAGCATCGCCTGAATGGCTTGCCGCCCAATCAAATCGCGGAGATGATTTTTGCGATCAACGACGGCACCCTGATGCGGAGCGTGCTCGCGCCCGCCCGGATGTCCTCAGCCCAGCAACGCAAACGCCAGTTGGATGTCGCGCGCACCCTCTGGCAGCTGTTGTTCAAAGCGAAAAAGAGACCAGCTTATGCATGACGTGGCGAAACCGAAAATGCGCGACCCTGCTGTGAAATCGAAGCGGAAAACCTTGTGGCTCGCGATCGCCGGCATGGCGCTTCTCTTCGTTGTCCTGGCCGGAATCAAGGCAGCCCAGATTTACAAAATGGTTTCGACCCCGATCCCGCCCCAGGTAGAAGCCGTCTCGAGCGCGCAGGTCAAGGAAGTGGACTGGGCGCCGTTCCTCTCGGCGATCGGCTCGATCTCTCCGGTGCAAGGCGCGATGATTTCGGCTGAGCTCGGCGGCACGGTGAGCGAGATCCTTTTCGAAAGTGGCGGCACCGCTCATAAAGGCGACGTCCTGATGCGGCTCGACACTTCTTCTGAAAAGGCGCAACTCCGCACCGCGCAAGCCGACCTCGCGCTCGCCCAGGCGGATCTCGATCGCGCCCGAGATCTGGCGACGCGCAAAGTGATTTCAAAGTCCGAGCTGGATGCGGCGGAATCGAAGTTCAAACAGAAATCCGGCACGGTGGATAATATGCGCTCGATGATCGCCAAGAAGGAGCTGCACGCACCCTTTGATGGGCAATTGGGCATCCGGCAGGTCAACGTCGGCCAAACGATCAACGCCGGGCAACTGGTCGTGGCGCTGACTGCGGTCAACCCGGTCTTTGTCGATTTCGCATTGCCGCAGCAAAGCCTGGCCCGTCTTTCCGAAGGTTTGGAAGTGCGGGTCCAGACCGACGCGGTCCCTGGCCATGAGTTTAAGGGCAAGCTGACCGCGATTAACTCGATGGTGGATGCCGTCACCCGCAATGTGCAGCTCCAGGCAACCTTGGAGAATCCAAAGCATGTGCTGCGACCGGGCATGTTTGCCAAAGTGGAAGTCGTTTTACCGGAAAAGGAGCGAACGCTGATCGTGCCTGGCAGCGCCATTTCCTATGCACCGTTCGGAGACTCGGTTTTTGTGATCGAGAAAAAGAAGAATGAGAAAACCGGGAAGGAATCGCTCGTCCTCCGTCAGCAATTCGTCCGGGTAGGCGAGGCGCGGGGCGATTTCGTCTCAATCACGAAGGGATTGCAAGCCGGGCAGACGGTGGTGAGCAGCGGGGTTTTCAAATTGCGCAACGGGATGGCGGTGGCGATCAATAATGATCTCGCGCCCAAGCCGCAGGTGAACCCGACCCCGGTTGATTCCTGACGGCGAGGTCGCGATTCGCGGATGAAGGCTTTTACCGATCTTTTTATCAAGCGGCCGGTGCTCGCGCTGGTCGTGAGCTTCGTCATTCTCATCGCCGGCCTTCAGGCGATGAAGACGATCAACGTCCGCCAATATCCGCGGAGCGATCTGGCGGCGATCACGGTCACGACCGTGTATGTCGGGGCCGATGCCGAGCTCGTCAGGGGATTCATCACCACTCCGCTGGAACGCGCGATCGCTGCGGCGGACGGGATTGATTACATCCAGTCGCAGAGCAAACAGGGCGTCTCGACGATCACCGCCCGCCTGAAATTAAACTACGACGCGAACAAGGCGCTCTCCGATATCAGCTCACGGGTCGATGCGATCCGCCGTGATCTCCCGCCGGAAGCTGAGATCCCGGTGATTGCGATCGAGGCGGCCGATTCCCGCTTTGCCTCCGCCTATCTCAGTTTCACCTCGAACATTCTTCAGCCTAACGAAGTGACTGATTATCTCGTCCGGCTGGTGCAACCGCGCCTGACCGCGATCAGCGGCGTGCAAAAAGCCGACATCCTCGGCGGCCGCACTTTTGCGATGCGGATCTGGATGAAGCCCGATCGGATGGCGGCTTTGAACATCAGCCCGGCCCAGGTGCGCAGCGCGCTCGAGCGAAACAATTTCCTCTCCGCCGTCGGCAGCACCAAGGGCTCGCTCCTCCAGGTGAACCTGACCGCCAACACCGATCTCCACACGGCCGATGATTTCAAAAAGCTGGTCGTGAAAGAGAGCAACGGCCAACTCGTCAGGCTGGGCGATATCGCGGACGTCGCGCTCGGCGCCGAAGACTACAACGCCGAGGTCCGCTTCTCCGGTCAGCACGCCGTCTTCATGGGGATTTGGGTGCTACCGAACGCCAATTCAATTGACGTCATGAAACGTGTTCGGGCCGAGATGGAGCAGATCAAGAAGGAATTGCCCACCGGAATGAGCGCGGAGATCGGCTACGACGCGACCGCTTACATCAACGACGCCATTCACGAAGTCGTGAAGACCCTGATCGACACGCTCCTCATCGTGATGCTCGTGATCTTCCTTTTTCTCGGCTCAATCCGCTCCGTCATCGTTCCCGTCGTTGCCATTCCGATCTCACTCATCGGCGCGCTTTTTCTCATGCAGGTCTTCGGCTTCAGCCTCAACCTGCTGACCCTGCTGGCCATCGTGCTCTCGGTCGGGTTGGTCGTGGATGACGCGATTGTGGTGGTGGAGAACGTCGAGCGCCACATGCGCGAAGGCATGTCGCGCATGAACGCCGCCCTGGTCGGCGCGCGCGAGCTGATCGGGCCGATCATCGCCATGACCCTCACCCTTGCCGCGGTTTACACACCGATCGCTTTGCAAGGAGGATTAACCGGCGCGCTCTTTCGCGAGTTTGCTCTTACTTTGGCCGGCGCAGTGGCTATCTCGGGCGTCGTGGCGCTCGTTCTTTCCCCAATGATGTCCGCCCACCTTCTCCGCGCCGAGCACGTCGATAAAGGTTTTAGCGGGTTCGTTAATCGCACCTTCGATCGGTTTCGCGATTGGTACGGCAGTCATCTCGACCGCACCCTTGCAGCCCGCCCGGCGGTTTACGCAGTCTGGGTTGGGTTATCGATCATGGCCGTGCTCTTCTACATGTTCTCGCAAAAAGAACAGGCGCCGACCGAAGACCAGGGCGTCATCTTCGGTATCATCACTGCGCCGGCTAACGCCACGATCGACGACACGATTCGTTATGCCGATGCCGCGGGCAAAGTTTTCCAGAGCATCCCCGACACGCACTTCACCTTCCAGATCACCTTTCCTGACAGTGGCTTCGGCGGGATGGTCTTGAAACCGTGGGGCGAGCGCAAAACTCCCACCGCCAAGTATCTCCCGGTCGTGCAACAAAAACTTTCCCAGATTACCGGCATCCAAATGTTTGCCACGATGCCTTCGGCCCTCCCTGGCGGGGAGAATTTCCCAGTCAGCTTCGTTATTGCCTCGACCGCCGATCCGGAGCGGATCCTCGAGTTCGCCAAACAAATCCAGGCCAAAGCGATGCAGGCCGGGATGTTCCGGTTCTCTGACATCGACACCAAAATCGACCAGCCGCAGGCCCAGATCGCGTTCGATCATGATAAGGTCGCTTCCCTCGGGCTCGATATGCAGCAAGTCGGCTCCGATCTTTCCGCCAGCATCGGCGGCAACTTCGTCAATCGTTTCAATATCGAAGGGCGCAGCTACAAGGTTATCCCTCAGATCAAGCGGGTCGATCGGCTCAACCCAAACCAGCTCGCGAATCTCTATGTCACTGGGCCTGACAATCGACTCGTGCCTTTGAGCACGGTCGCGACGATCAAGCATGAGACTGTCGCCCGCTCTCTTAATCGCATGCAGCAGCTCAATGCGGTCACGATCAGCGGCGTCCCGACCCAGTCACTCGATACCGTACTCAAATTCCTAGAGGACCAGGCGAACAAGATTTTGCCCAAGGGCTACGTGATCGATTACACGGGCGAATCGCGCCAGTTGCGCACCGAAGGGAGTAAGTTCCTGCCGGCGTTTGCGCTCGCTGTCGTCTTGATCTTTCTCGTCCTCGCCGCCCAGTTCAACAGCTTCCGCGATCCGTTCATCATTCTGCTTGGCTCGGTGCCGCTGGCCATGTTCGGCGCCCTGCTCTTTACGTTCTTGAAAATGCCATTCGGCAAATTCTTCACCGACGGCTGGACCACGACCCTTAACATCTACTCGCAGGTCGGCCTCGTAACTCTCGTCGGGTTAGTCTCAAAAAACGGCATTCTTATTGTCCAATTTGCCAATCAGCTCCAGCGCCAGGGGGATGACAAACTCGCCGCCGTCGCGCAAGCCGCGCGGATCCGTCTGCGCCCGATCATGATGACGACCGTCGCGACCGTGGCGGGTCACTTTCCCCTCACCCTTGTGACCGGCGCCGGCGCTGCTGCGCGTAACTCTATCGGTCTCGTCCTGGTCGGCGGAATGAGTATCGGCACCATCTTTACCCTCTTCATCGTGCCGTCGCTCTATATGCTCATCGCGAAGGAGCATCACGAAAAATCCCTCCATGAATCGGATCGCGAACCGCAGATGGAACCGGCGGGCGAACCTGCGTTCGTCCCCGAGTTCGCCGATGCTTAGGCGATCAGCTATGGCAGTTCGTAGCAGAAGCTAATTACACCAGGCAGAAGCGACCAACAGAGAAGGGCGGGATATCTGTCACGCACCATGTTCTTCATTGCCACGCTTAGTTTGCAGCGGTCGCCTAACGAGACTGAGACCAGCCAGCGCTGGCGAGGGCGGGTATAAACCGCGCCGGAAGCTTTTCATAAGGTAAAGCGAGCTAGCCAGCCAGCGGAGAGGTCGCCGGCACCTGCTCCTCGTTCCCAAGTTGCACTTGGGAACCCGATAGCTCCTGGAAGTTGCACTTCTCCGAGAGCGTCAACCGCTCCGTAGGGCGCTCCGCTCCTGAAGTTGGATCAGTAGCGATAAGGAAAAGAACGCTGCCCGCAGTGCCAGTTCGCAGGGGAGCGGGCATTCCCAAGTGCAACTTGGGAACGAGAAGAACGACGGACATTCCCAAGTGCAACTTCGGAACGAGGATTAGTAACAGCTCTGTTACAGAATCGGCAAAACTCGTGCGGCCGCCGGGGGATGATCCTGCGATTCCTGTGACGGAAAGAGCACGTGCAGAGTATTAACCATTCCTCGTTCGTCGAGACTCTCCGTCTCCCCCCGAATGCCGGCGCCCCGACCCGATCCGGTCGGAGTTTTCAAGCTCAACGCTGTGCATCCATTTTATTGATGTCAGTGTTCGTGAGTCAAAGAAGGAGTAATCATATGTTAATGAGATGGCAGAGAACAAACTGGTGCTGTGGCGGCATCATTGCGGTAAGTCTATTCGCTGTGCCAGCGCCGGCTGCATTTGCCTCGGCAGATAGCATTACGTCAGACGAGACGACATGCAGTTGGAATGTTGTCAGCAGCCCCAATACAACCATGCCGGATAATATTCTCAGAGGCGTGGCTGTTGTAACCGCTAGCGATATTTGGGTGGTCGGCGATGCAACACGCGATCCGTCGGTGCCGGGCGCCACATTGATCGAGCATTGGGATGGCTCAAGCTGGAGCATTGTGCGCAGCCCGGGACCGCGTGGCGCGACCGCTTTGCTCGATGGCATATCGGCTATCTCGAGCAATGACGTCTGGGCAGTGGGTACGGCACAGGGCAGAGGATCGGCGCGGACTCTTACGGAACATTGGGATGGCCAAAGATGGCAGATCGTTCCCAGCCCATCACTAAGTGTCGGCTCTCAACCAGCAGATAACACACTGACAGGTGTGGTCGCGATTAGTTCGAATGACGTCTGGGCGGTCGGCTATGCCGCCAGCATTACCATCGGCGAAACATTAGTCGAGCACTGGGATGGAACGAGCTGGACAATTGTGCCGAGCCCAAACCCGGGTCAAGGCACCGGGTTTTTCGATGACAGGCTCTTTGGCGTGACGGCGGTGAGCGCCAGCGATATCTGGACGGCCGGTGAGAGCACGGCTCTGGGTGAAGAACATAATCTTATTGAACACTGGGACGGCAGCGCATGGAACGTCGTGGTCAGTCCACATTTCCCGAACACCAATGTCGATTTCATGAATGCGATCTCCGCCATCTCTGCGACCGACATCTGGACGGTAGGTGCCTTCACGATTCCAAATGCGGAAGGTTCACCGCTACAGACCGGAACGCTGCACTGGGACGGAACGAGCTGGAGCATCCTAGACAGTCCTAGCCCGAGCTCGAGCTTTGATATACTTAATGGTGTCGCAGCTGTCAGCTCCGATGACGTCTGGGCAGTGGGCAGTTTTCAGGCTGACAGCGGCTTGCTTAATACTCTCATCGAGCACTGGGACGGAACGAGCTGGAGTGTCTTTCCCAGCCCGGCCGGCACTCCCAGCTCGGAGTTACTCGGCGTGGCGGCCGTTTCTTCGACTGACCTCTGGAGCGTGGGTGAAAATGCCAGCGAGCGGCGCACGCTCATAGAACATTTTACCTGTCAGTAATCGACTGTCGAGATAGACTGAAAGCTAGCGTCGGCGCACCCTTGTTTAACCCGGAGCCGGCGTAAGTGAGTTAGGAGCTGCTCTGGTGTCGAGGTAAAGCAGGTGGTGTCCCATCGCGCGTCATGTCTGTGACTCAGCCGCGAGCTCGCTACAACGACGCAGGTCGAGCTTGCCGGTCGCGAGCACCGGGATTTGATCGACGCGCAGGATTACTTTCGGGATCCAGAGATTGGGCACACCGGCTTCCTGCAACTGGGCGCGCAACTTCGCCTGGTCGATCTTGATCGTGCTCAGTAAGACGAGCGCTTCGCCCTTTTGCGAATCGACGACGGAGGTGACGGCGAGGCTGCGCTCGCCTTCCTGCGCGAGGCCGAGCGCAGCCTGAATTTTGTGCTCGACAGTTTCGTGCGGGACCATTTCGCCGCCGATCTTGGAGAAACGCGAGACACGGCCTTCGATGAAGAGAAAGCCGTCCTCATCGAACCGGCCGAGGTCGCCGGTCTTAAGCCAGCCACCTTGCAGGACCTCCTCGGTGCGCCCGGGATCATGCAGGTAACCTTCGAAAATATTGACGCCACGCAGCCAGAGCATGCCGGTGTCGTGCAGGGAAAGTTTGTGGCCGGTCTCCGAGTCGCGAATTTGCGCTGCGAGCCCGGGGACGAGTTTGCCGACTGAGCCGGGACGATTCAAAGGCTGCACGGTATCGCCCGGAGTCGATGGTTTGGGATCGGGAAGATTCACGCTCACGACCGGCGAAGTTTCGGTCAGGCCATAGCCTTCGTAGACCGGCTTGCCGAGCCGTTGCTCGAATGATTCGGCCAGACTGCGCGGCAGTTTCTCCGCCCCGGTGATCGTTAGGCGGACGCTCTCGAATTGTTTCCGCTCCGCTTTGCGCAGGTAACCGCGGAGAAAGGTCGGCGCCGCGAGCACAACCGTGATGCGATAACGTTCGATCAGCTCGGCGCACTTCGCGGCGTCGAGCGGGTTCGGATAAGTCACGATCGGCACGCCATCGATGAGCGGAAACCAGAGTGTGACGGTGCAGCCGAAGCTATGAAAGAACGGGAGCGAGGCCAGGATCTTATCTTCGCGGGTCGCATCGAGGACGACGCGGAACTGGGCGACGTTGCCGACGAGATTGCGATGACTCAGGACGACGCCTTTCGGATCGCCGGAACTGCCGCTTGTAAAAAGGAGCACCGCCTCGGAGTGTCCGCCTAACGATGACACCTCGAGCCAGCGAATGAGCAAGCGCGCGGGAAGAAAAATCGCCGCCATCCACCAGAGGAAAATTTCGCGCTTCATCTTCGGCAGCAGTTCGTCGAGGGGAATGACTTTTTCCGGCCAGGGAAAATCGGGAAACCGTTTCGCGAAAGCGTGGGCCGAGATCGCAGTCGTCAGGCCGGCAATCTCCTGGGCGCGCGCGACGGCGTTGCGGCCGCTCGTGAAATTCAAACCGGCCGGCACCTTCCCCGCGAGGACGATGGCGAGATTGGCAACGAGCCCGCCTTTGCTCGCGGGAAGGACGAACGCGATCCGCTCCTCCGGGCAATGGCGCCGCAGGTAACGACTAAGGGCGGCGGCCGCGCCTAACAACTTGCCCCGGCTCAGGGTCGAGCCGTCGGTCCCGTCGATCACCGCGAGGCGAAACGGGTGCCGCGCGAGGCCGCGGAGGGCGGCCACCCCTAACGACTGCCGGAGCGCCGGCCGCCGGCTGAAACAGTTTTCACCGAGCTGCAAAAGCTGCTCGCGCACCGTTGCTGTGTTAGCCTCGTTAGGCGAAAGCGGCTGGCCAAATTCCACCGTCGCCGGATAGGGAAAATGGCGCGGCCATTTCCGGAAAAACTTTCCTCCCTGGAAGGAAAAGATCGAGCCCCAGAGCTGGTCGAGCCAGACCGGCACGACCGGCGCTTCCGATTGCCGCGCGATCAATTCGTAACCGCGCCGAAGGGTGCCGAGGACGCCCGAGCGGGTCAGCTCGCCCTCGGGAAAAACGCAGACGATCTCGCCGTCGCAGATCATCTCCGCCGCCACGCGCATCGCGTCTTTCGCGCGACGCGGCGTGATCGGGATCGAACGGGTAATGTGCAGCACCCAGTGGAGCCAGCGATTGCAATAAAACTCCTCCGCGATCATGAAGCGGATCGGGCGCGGGCAGGCGATGAGAAGAATGATCGCGTCGACCCAGCTGATGTGGTTAGGCAAAAGGAGAAAGCCGCCGCGTGGCAAATGCTCGAGCCCGACCGCGTTCACTCGATAGATCAGCCGCACGAGCGGCATCCCAACGAAGCGCAGCACGCGCTCGGCGACGGAGATCGGCGGCATGGGTTTATGATTTACAATCAGCCCGTCGCCTACTGCAATCGGCAATTGGATGAGAGAACCGTCACCGGTGAAGCGCGGCGCCTACAGCGCGCTCGCGTTGCTCCTCGGGATCAATCTTTTCAACTACATCGACCGGCAGGTGCTGGCGGCAGTCGAGCCGTCGATTCGCGCGACCTTTTTTGCGGCGGGCGATGTGAATGCGATGGCCATCAGCGGCACGCTCGGGAGCGCCTTTCTCGTCACTTACATGTTGAGCGCGCCGGCGCTCGGCTGGCTTGCCGATCGGCTTTCGCGCTGGCTCATCATCGGCAGCGCGGTCATTTTGTGGAGCCTGGCGACGGCAGCCTCGGGTCTGGCGATGACCTTTGCGATGCTCTTTGCGACGCGCGTGTTTGTCGGGATCGGCGAAGGCGGCTACGGGCCGGCCGCGCCCACGGTTTTGGCCGATCTCTTTCCGCTGGAAACGCGCGGGCGCATTCTCGCGGCATTTTGCGCGGCGATTCCCGTGGGCAGCGCGCTCGGCTATGTGCTCGGTGGCGCGGTGCTGACCCATTTCACACCGGTGCCGATAGCGGAACGCTGGCGCTGGGCGTTTCTCTTCGCCGCCGTGCCGGGATTTCTGCTCGGCATCATCTCGCTCTTGCAACGCGACCCGCGCGCGGCGACCGGCGCGCGCCCGGAACGGCAGCGCGCGACGCGCAAAGATTACCGCACGCTCGCGCGCACCCGCTCGTATGTGCTCAATTGCGCGGCCCAAACCGCCATGACTTTCGCGCTCGGCGGGATCGGTTTTTGGGCTGCGGAATATTTACGTTCCCGCGGCCAACCACCCTCGGCGACGCAGACTTTCGGCGCGCTCATTGCCGGCACCGGATTGCTTTCGACCCTGGTCGGCGGCTGGCTCGGCGATCGGCTCCGCAAAAGGATTCCCGGCTCCTATTTTCTCGTCTCGGGATTGGGCATGGTGCTGGCGTGTCCGTTGTTCATCATCATGCTCTACACGCCTTTCCCGCGGGCGTGGTGGTTCATGGGAAGCGCGGTCTTTCTTCTCTTCCTCAACACCGGACCGTCAAACACCGCGCTCGCCAACGTCTCCCTGCCGAAGGTGCGCGCGACGGCTTTCGCGCTCAACATCCTTGTCATTCACGCGCTCGGCGATGTGCTCGCTTTTCCCACTCTCGGTTACATCGCCGGGCACACGAACTGGCGCGTGGCATTCATCTTTGTCTCCGTAATCATGCTGGCCTCGGGAATCATCTGGCTTGCCGGAATGAAATATCTCCCCGCCGACACCGACGCGGTCGAGAAGGCGGCGGCCTAACGAGAAAAGGAAACGACCCGTTCGGAAAGATGCACGTCGTTTGCTTTCGCTTCCGCTAACGCAAGCGCGGACTCGTTAGGCCGGCCGAGTCCTTTTAGCACCTGACTCATGATGAGCCAGCTTTCGGAGCGCCACGGTGCGAGAGCGAGGCAGGTCTTTAGTTCGGTGATCGCTCTTTCGGAAAAACCGCCATTGGCCAGCGCATTGATGTAACGCCGTTCGATCTCCCAATTCTGCGGACCTAAACGCGCCGCCAAACGCAGTTGCCTGAGATCAAGCTGCCCGGTCTCGCGTGCTCCCAAGATCGCCAGTTCCTCCGCGGCGCGGGCGTGCAACTCGGGTGGCGCGGTGATCCCGCGGAGCAACTTGCGCGCGCCGGCGAAGTCGCGCTCTCCCATCTGCACCGCGGCGAGGGTCAGCTGGGCGCGCGGATTGTTCGGCTCCTTCCCGAGCGCGCGCTGCAAAGCCTGACGCGCCGCCGCGAGGTGGCCTTCGGTCAATTCCAGCCCGCCGAGGTTGATCAACATCCGGGCCGAATCGCCGCCCTCGGCAATCGTCCGGGTGAGAAAGGTGCGCTGATCTTTCCAATCGAAACACCGGTCAAAAGTTCGGGCGGCGAGAAAGAGCAGCCAAAGCGTGAGACAGGCAATCACCTTCTTCGAGCCTAACGAGTCGAGCGCGACCGCGGCCGCGAGGAAAAGGAATGCGCTCGGCAGATAAAGCCAATGCTCGGCCACGGTCGCATTGAGCGGAACGAGTCCACTGACTGGCAGGTAACAAACGAGGGCCAGAAGCAAGGACAGGAAAACCGCTGGCCAGCGCCGCACGCGATAAAGCATGTAGCTGCCGGCGCCGATCAGGATGAGTCCGAGAAGGGTTTGTAATTCCCGCCGGGCAGCCGCTTCGAGGCTGGCGTTGGAAAAACCAAAGGGATGACTCGCGACGTCGCGCTCCATGTGCAGATGCAACGGAAAAAGCAACAACCCGGTGTATTCCGCGACCGCGCGCGCAGCGAGAATCGGCCGCACGAGCAGCGGCGTTCCGGGATCGGCCGGCGGTGAAACATGCTCGGCGGCAAAGCGCAGACTACCGTACGCAACCAGCACCGCTCCGATGATGCCAACCGCGCCTAACAATGCGGTGCGTGGGCGTTGTGCGATCACGATCACCAACCACAGCGCGAGAAAAATCAGGCCCATTTCCTTGCTCAACGCGCTCGCGAGAAAACAGAAATCGGCGCCGAGGCCAAACCTCCATCTCCCGTAGCCGTTCGCCCGGAGCATGCGCAGCCCGAGATAGAGCGCGACAAAACCAAAAGTCGCCGCCAGCGGATCAGCCCGCCCCGAGACATAGATGACTGCTGCGCTCTGTATCGGATGCACGAGCCAGACAACTGACGCGCCGAAAGCAATCGCCATTCGCCGGCCCGAAGGGATCGTGAAACGCGTCAGAAATTCCACCGCGAAAAAGAAAAGCGCGATGCCGGCCGCCGTGTGCCAGAGGATGCTGACGAGGTGATATCCACCAGGCCAAAGGAAGAAGGCAGCGTAATCGAACGTGTAAGTGAGCCGTTGCAATGGGCGGTAGAAGTCCGATGCCGTCGCATCGGTGAAAAGGAAATGGCGGAAGCCTTCGCCGATGAGCCGCCAACTGCGAATCAACGGATCGCGCAGGATGAGCGCATCATCGTCCCAGACAAAACC
>JAICXG010000242.1 GCA_025980625.1 Chthoniobacterales bacterium | reverse complement strand
GCGGGGAACTTCGCTTCCTGCGCGCCGAGGGCGATGTTTTCGAGATCGAGGAAAACGGCCATGGTGGCTTCGGCATTGGATGCACTCATCGGGAAAGGATGTAAGCGGGAATGCGGTCGTGAAACAGAAAAAAATTGGTAGTTTCGGATTGCGATGAAAAAGCCTCTGGCGCGATTGGCGTTTCTGTTCCTCGGGCTGGTGTCGTTAGGCGCGCCCGGCTGCAATCGAACCGAAGAAACCGTTTCTTCGCCCACGCCTTCCATCCAGCAGCAGCGCGCGCAACGCGCCGCCGAGGTCCCGCAGCCGATCCAGGAGCGCTGGGATTACCTCGACCGCATTCGCCAATCGGATGCCTATGACGCGATCGACCGGACCCGGGTGGACAACCAGAACCGACTCGGAGTCGTGGTGGCGGCCAACCTCAAGCCGGACCAGATCGAAGCGGTGGTCAAGAAGGCGTTGGAAGCGCTGGCCAAAAAATTCCCTAACGAAGACATGAGTCTGGACGCCTACGCGCCGAGCCAGCCCTTGCGCAAACTCGGGAGCGCACAATACGACGCCCAGACCAAAGAGGTGACTTACACGCCAGTGCACTAGGATTGTAGCCGGGGACAGCGTCCCGCGGCTACAAAGAGTTACCGGCCCCAGATCATGGCGACCGAAGTCGTTAGGCTGCCGCCCATGTTGAAAGTGAGATAACGCTTCGCGTTCGGGACCTGACGCGCGCCGGCCTGATTGGTAAGTTGCTGGTACGCTTCGTAAACCTGCCGCACGCCCGTGGCGCCGACCGGGTGACCGTCGCCGATCAAGCCGCCACCGGTATTCACCGGAATCTCGAAATCAATCTTTCCGCTTAGATGTTCGCCACGCACCTGTGGCAAGGCGGTCGCGCCGCTCTTCGCCAGCTCATAGCCTTTGCCTGGCTCGGCTAGTCCCAGGATTTCGTAAGCCACAATCTCAGTAATCGAGAAGCAGTCATGCAGCTCGACGCCATTCATGTCGCGCGGCTTGAGGTTTGCCATCCCGAAAGCTTTTTCCGCCGCTTTGCGCGCGGTGGAAAAGGTCGGTGCATCCTTCTTCTCGAGCGCGAGGTAATCGGTCGTGCTCCCAAAGCCGAGCAGGTGCGGTAGTTTCGATTTGTCGCGTCCAATCCGATCGAGGTACCTGCCCGAAACGAGCACGACGGCCGCGGCGCCGTCGGTGATTTGCGAGCAATCGGTGACCCGCAGCGGTGGCGCGACCGTCGGATTCTTTTCCGAGACCTGCGAGGCGTAGTCGTAAGTGAGATTCGCGTCGCGCATCTGCGCCATCGGGTTGAGCCGGGCATGCGCGTAATTTTTGTAAGCGACCGAGGCGAGGTCGTCGGGGCTCGCGCCATATTTGTCGATATAGATTTGCGCGATGCGGCCAAACAATTTCGGGAACATGAAATCGCCGTACTCCGGTTTCTCGATGTGATAATCGGCGGCGGCGCCGAGAACGTCGGAGCCGTCGAGCGATGACATCGTTTTCTGCTGTTCCGCGCCGACCACGAGCACGACATCATGGAATCCGCCCATGATCCATTGTGCGCCGAGCAGGACGGAGAGCGAACCGGAAGCGCAGGCGGCTTCCGTGTGCATGGTCGGGATGCCGTGCAGCTTCGGATCGATCTCGGGAATAAACGCGCCGAGATGGAGTTGTTTCGTGAATTGCCCGGCGTTGAAATTGCCCACCGCCGCGGCTTGGATTTCACCGGGGTCGATCTTGGCATCCTCGATTGCTTTCTTGCCGGCCTCGACAATGATGTGCCGGATCGTCTTGCCTTCTTTCTTGAGGTTGCGCTTAAAGTCCGTGCGCCCGCCGCCGAGAATATAAACTGGTTCGTTCATAGCTGCGCTGAACCTAAGCCACGCGCACGACCCTGTCATCCCCGTCGCCGCGCCAGAAGCTGACAAAGGGCGCGCTCACTGATAACTTTGGCCCGTCGTAGAACTTAATGCCGCTCGCCAGCCCATCTTTTCCTTGATGACGCATAACGAGCAGCCCGAGGGCAATGATCAAGGCGCCGAGCGAGATTCGCTGTGGCGAACTGCCGAGATACTCGAGCGCGACGAACGTCACCGCGTGTACCAGCGGAATCGCCAGGGCTACCACCAACCCGCGGCGCAGACCAAGGCTCAGGAAGCTGACGGCGAGCACGGCTTCGCAAATCTCGAATACCGGCTGGGCGACATCGAAGATCCGCCGATTGAAAAAGGGACGATCGATCTCGCCATCTTGAGCCAGCCGCTGCATCACGCGCCGCATCCCGAGCGAGCGATCGCGAGCGCGCACCGCATTCTAAAAAAGGGCGGGCGGCTCGTCATTCTGGACTTGCTCAGCCACCCTCGGCCGCGTGCGCGCGAGCTTTACGCCGACCAGCGGCTCGGCTTCAGCGAGGTGCAATTGCATCAATGGCTCGAGGAGGCCGGCTTTCGCAAACTGGAAGTCACGGTCGTGTCGCGGGAGAAGGAGAGTCCGCATTTTCAAACGGTTTTCGCGGCGGGCTCGAAATAGGAGTGGGTACTTCAGCCTTGAGTTTCGCCCGTAGCGACGCGATCAAATCTCGATGCAAAGGCGAGCGACGATCATCACGGCTCTCCGAACACCTGTCGGCCGGCACGGGGGCGCATTGGCGTCGGTTCGCCCCGACGATCTTGCCGCCCACATCATCAAGGCCGTCGTGGCGCGATCCGGCATCGACCCCGCATTGATCGAGGATGTCTACTTCGGCGCTACCAACCAGGCCGGCGAGGACAACCGCAACGTCGCGCGCATGGCCGCGCTGCTGGCGGGCCTCCCCGCGTCCGTGCCGGGTTCGACGGTGAATCGCCTCTGTGCCTCCGGGCTGGAAGCCGTCAACATCGCGGCGCGCATGATCGAGGCGAGTCACGGCGATGTGTTCATCGCGGGCGGCGTCGAGTCGATGAGCCGTGCACCTTATGTGATCAGCAAGGCGGAAACCGCGTTCGACCGGTCGCAGCAGATCTTCGACACTTCGATCGGCTGGCGCCTGGTCAATCCTCGCCTGGCGGCGCTGCATCACCCCTTCTCCATGGGCGAGACCGCCGAGAATGTCGCCCGCCAGCACAAGATCAGCCGGGCGGATCAGGATCAGTTCGCGCTCCAGAGCCAGCAACGGTGGTCGGCGGCGCACCAACGAGAAAAGTTCGCCCAGGAGATCGTGCCCGTCGAGATTCCGCAGCGCAAGGGCCCTCCGACCCTCGTCAGCGTGGACGAGCACCCGCGGCCGGACACGACGCTGGAGAATCTCGCCAAGCTGAAACCCGCATTCTCCAAAGACGACCAAGGCACGGTGACCGCGGGCAATTCGTCGGGTATCAACGACGGCGCGGCGGCCTTGTTGATCGTTGAAGCCGGGCTGGCCAAATCGCTGGGTCTTCAGCCGATCGCCTTCATCGGCCCGAGCGCCGCGGCCGGCGTCGATCCCGCGTTCATGGGGCTCGGACCCGTGCCCGCGATTCGCAAGGCGCTTCTGCGCGCGAAACTGACGCTCGACCGCATCGACCTGTTCGAGTTGAACGAGGCGTTCGCCGCGCAGGCCCTCGCCTGCCAGCGCGAGCTGGGCATCGACAACGAAAAATTGAACGTCAACGGCGGTGCGATTGCGATCGGTCACCCGCTTGGTTGCAGCGGTGCCCGCCTGGCCACGACGCTGATCCATCAGATGGCTCGCACCGGCGCCTCGCGCGGCATCGCGTCGCTCTGCGTCGGGGTGGGACAAGGCTTGGCGACGGTCTTCGAACGGGAGTGACGGAAGCGCGCGCGCCTCGCGTGAACCGCCAGTCCGGCTCGGACTGATGGCGGCTCGCCATCACGAACTGTAGATGATAAGGTTCGACCGAAGGATGAGCACGATCACCGAGATTCAAGCAGCGATCGAAAAGCTGTCGGCGAATCAGAAATCTGCTCTCGCCGCGTGGCTCCAGTCTCAAGAAGAGCCGATCATGTCCGAAGCTGAAGAAACGGCGTTGCTCGCCCGTCTCGATAAAGCCGCGGCCGAGCTAGATGCTGGCAAAGGTGTCCCGGCGACGCGCGTGCGCGGCCAGATCCGCGGATGGGCTGGACGGTAACCTATGCGCCTCAAGCGCTCGAAGGCCTGGAGCGGATCGTTCGCTTTATTGCCGCGGATGATATCCGCAAGCAGCAATTCGCTTCGGCGACTATCTGGTAGACCGTGCCGAATCATTGGCGGACCTGCCGGAGCTTGGAACGCCTTATCGCAAACGGACGAATGTCCGCCGGCTCTTGTGCAAGTCGTATTACGTCTACTATCGTCTCCAACGGAAGGATCAGATGATCGAGATCATGGATTTC
>JAICXG010000166.1 GCA_025980625.1 Chthoniobacterales bacterium | reverse complement strand
GATGACGAAGGAGACTCATCGATTCGGGGCGGAGAACGCGCCGCTGGAACAGGTGACCTTTGAGCTGACGGAGGTCAATTCGCCGGAAGCGCTGCGCGCGGTCTGCGATGTGGTGCGCGACTTGAATGGCGTGCGCGACGTGCAGTTTGTCGGCGGCGGCGCAGTCGTCACGTTCAATCCGCTCGGGATAAGGAAGGAGCAGATTTGCAGCGCGCTCCGGCGCAACGGCTATCGCGCGACGGAAATCCCGACGAAAGCGGAAAGCTGAAAATCGCGAAATGCCGATTTCGATGCAGCGCGCTTGACCAAACCGCACTTACTCGGGCACGGTAGGGCCGCGATGCAGATTACAACTTCATCCGGCTCGCCCGGTTCGTTCTTTCCGCCGGGCTTTCATTTTCGGCCGGTGCGATTCGTCCTCGGGGTGATCGGACTCATCGGTCTGGCGGTGACGGCGCTCTCGTTGCTCACCGGGTTCGTCTCGATCCCGACTAACTCCGTCGGAGTGAAGCTGCGCTTCGGCGCTTATCACAGCACGGAAGGTCCCGGGTTGGCCTATGCCATTCCCTATATCGACGAGATCCAGATCGTCCCTACCCAGCGCTTGTTGAAGCTGGAGTTTGGCTTTGCCACTCAGGCCGCGACTAACGAATACCAGGGTGACCGCGAGCCCGAAGACACGGAAACGATGATCACGGGTGATCTCAACACCGCCCTCGTGCCGTGGGTCGTGCAATATCGCATCACTGATCCGAAGCAATATCTCTTCGGCGCGCGCGAGCCGGAGCAGACTTTGCGGGATCTCTCGGAAAGTGTGATGCGCGAGGTGATCGGCGATCGCACGGTGGACGAAGTGCTCACGATCGGCCGGCACGATATCGAGACCGCTTCGCTCGATCGGCTCGCCAAGTTGTGCTCGGAGTACGGGCTCGGGTTGCAGATTCAACAGGTGCAGCTCGCGACTGTGCGGCCGCCGCCGGCGGTGCAGGCGGCCTTCAACGAAGTCAACCAGGCGCAACAGGAGAAGCAAACTGCGATCAACCAGGCGTGGGCGATTTACAACGACGCGGTGCCAAACGCGCGTGGTCAGGCAAAGGAGCGCGAGAAACAAGCCGAGGCCTATGCGTTCCGGCGGATCAATGGCGCGAAGGGTGACACAGAGAAGTTTACCTTGCTCCTGAACGAGTATGCGAAGGCGCCCGAGATTACGCGGCAGCGGCTTTATTTCGAAGCGATGGAATCGATCCTGCCCGCGCTCGAGCGCAAGGTGATTGTGGATGACAGCGTCAAAGGAGTGTTGCAAACCTTGCCGCTCATGGGTAGCACGCCCGCGCCTGCTCCAACCGCTACGCCGCAACCATGAGGAAGAAGATGCATAACCACTGCGGGGTGAGTTTCGCCTGACGATTAACCATGCCTAACGAATCTATCTATCGACCGCACTTTTCCACGCGTTTGGTCGCCTTCGTGCAGAATCCGGTGCTCGCCGTCCTTGGGGTGATTGTTCTCTTTACCGGGCTGAAATGGGGCGCATTCCTTTTCACCGTCCATCAATATGAGACTGCGATCGTGACTCGCTTCGGCAAAGCCATCCGGGTCGAGAAAACGCCCGGTCTCAAGTTCAAAGTGCCGCTGATCGACGCGGTGCACCGCTTTGATAACCGCATTCTCGCCTGGGACGGTCCGCCCACTGAGTGCCCAACCAAAGACAAGCTCTATCTCATCGTCGATTGTTTCGCGCGCTGGCAAATTAGTGATCCACTTCTCTATTACAACCGCCTGAACGACGAGCGCAGCGCGCTCTCCCGGCTCGATGACATTCTCGGGAGCGAAACGCGCACCGCCGTGGCCTCGAACGATCTCGTCGAGATCGTTAGGCTAACCAAAGGGCGCACTCCGCTGCACGACGCCGAGCTGGAAAAGAGCGGCACGGTCCTGCCCAGCAACCTGCCCGACATCGAGCTCGGCCGGGTCCAGATCGAGGGACAGATCACGCGCCGGGCACGGGAGAAGATAGAAGGCTTCGGGATCGAGCTGCTCGACGAGCGCTTCAAGCGAAGCAAATACAGCCCGGCAGTGGCGGAAAAGATCATCGAGCGAATGTCGAGCGAACGGCATCAGATCGCCTCCAAGTTCCGTTCCGAAGGTCGGGGTGAGGCGGCCAACATCAATGGGCAAAAAGAGAGCGACGTCGCTTCCATTCAATCGGCCGCGCAACGCAACGCGCTCAAGATCGAAGGCGAAGCCGACGCGGAAGCGGCGCGGATTTATGCCGCGGCCTATAACGCGCCGGAAGCGCGCGATCTCTATGCTTTCCAGCGCCGGCTCGAGGTGGCGCGCGATGCGTTTGGTCAGGGATCGACCGCGATCTTATCGACCGAGAGTGATTTTGGCGCGGTGCTCAAGACCATCGGAAGAACCGGCTTGCCGCCGGCCCCCTTGCCTTCGCCGCCGGCTCGTTAGGCAAACTGCCGTACTCTGTCGGCGCGTGTGGTATCGCACGCCCGCGGCTTGATTATCGACCCGGGTTTGCGATCATTCCCCACCGCCGCATTCGGATCCCATGACTTCCGACGCCATCAAGATCGACCGAGTCACGACTGACTCGAGAATCTTCGCTTTCACCCGCTGGGACGTGCTTCCCTTCGCTGCGGGGCTCTTCCACCTCGCCTACTTCTTCGCCCTTTTCTTTCTCTATCCGCATACGCCGCTCTGGATCATGCTCATCCTCGGCTTTCTCTATTCGCTGATGATCAACGCAAACATTAACGGCGTGGGCCATAACTTCATTCACAATCCTTTCTTCCGCTCCAAGCTCGTTAACCGCCTCTTCGGGGTGACGCAGTCGATCGCCTGTTGCTTCTCGCAGACCTACTACGATGTCGTCCACATGCAGCATCACAAGGGCAACAGTGACCGTAAGGACGAGAACGGCGACACGATCGATTGGCTTTCGATTTATCGCCATGGTCACGATAATGAAGTGGAGAACCCGTGGAGTTATGTCTTCCTGAGTTTCTTTCGCGATAACCCGGCGGCGATCAAACGCGAACTGCGCAAGCGCGGCGAAGCGGAAGTGCGCTGGGGGAACATCGAGTTGGCAGCGGTCGTGCTTACGATGATAGTGATGGCCTGGTTCAACTGGCGCTATGTTGTTTTCTATTTCCTGCCCTTCTTTTATCTCGGGCATTGCTTCAGTTATCTGAATGGTTATTTCCGTCACTACGGCGCCGAACCGGATAAGCCGATCGCCTGGGGAGTGAGCAGTTACGGCAAGATTTACAACTGGCTCTTCTTCTACAACGGCTATCATGCCGAACATCATTTCCGCCCCAAGGTGCATTGGACGAAGATGGAACGGTTCCACGAGCAAATTAATGAACTGCAACGTCAGGAAGGCGTGCGGGTGATCGAGCACGCCCACATGCTTGGCTTCCTCGACCGTAATCTCCCGCCCAGAAAAGACCCCGATCGCGAACCGGCGACGGCGAGTTAGCTCAACCAGCATCTCTCTCTCGGCGCCGCTGCTGGGATTACTCGCGCCAACGTAACGGGATTTTACCGAATTGTCCTTTCGAAGCCATGATTGAGGCGGTCCAATTCAGAACGTAAACCATTTAAGCTATGAAAGCCTCTTCGATCATATTTCCGGCCTTTTGTCTTTTCTCCGTGCAGAAGGCGATGGGCGGTAACTGACAGGTGCTACGGAGCGGGGAATGGATCTAACGGCGTGAATGAGTGGCATGGCATCTCCACCCTGACGGAGAACGATGTCGGCGCGTTGGGTGAGTCATTCGATAACCGGCGGAGTATCTCACATACGCTTACCGAGCAATGGAATGGAACCCAGTGGAGCGTGGTGAAAAGCCCCAATGTCGGAACCGATCACAACGAATTGTTCGCCATCGATGCCACCCCGGGCGGCACGCTCTGGGCGGTCGGAACTGTTTATCGTTTTCCGCAACAGCAAACGCTGATCGAACGCAAGTTGCCGCAAAGCAGGTCAGGCGCAGGAAGATTGCCGCGGCGTCGCGTGGCTGATCGGTTTGTTTTTGCTGGAATTACGTCGCGCGTCTGGCAAAGTTGCCGGCGTTCTGCTGATGAAAGCGCTGGTTCTTGCGACGGTCCTTATTTGTCTTAGTCGAGTTGTTCTCGCGAGTGAGGCCGACGACACCACGATCACGATTACTGGTTTCAGTGCGGGTGCAACTCCCTTCCTTAGCCAGGTGACACTCTCCGTGAGTGATCCCGCCGCAATCAAAAATATCCGGTTCACAGTCGCTTCCAAGCCCGGCTCATTTGTCCGGCCGTTATCGGAGACTTACTCCAATAGCTATCTCGCGGAACGCGGCGATATCGTCGGTGACACAATCTTTCTTCCGGTTTATGGACTTTACGATGGATCTGCGAATGCCGTGACCCTTACCTATACCTTTAATGACGGTTCCTCAAAGGAGGAGAGCACGACTATCACCACTTCGGCATTTGATGATCCTTGCGGCTACAAGAATCCTACTGTCCTGCAGGCCAGAACGTCGGGTAACTCGCTCAGTTACGACTACATTTTGCTCAAGGGCGCCTGTAGCACATTCTCGCCTGCCGTGATCGACACCGATGGCGCGCTTCGCTGGGTCGGGACAGCTGGCCTGGCCTTTTACCCTCTGGCTTTCTTTGAGAATTCGATTTACATCGCGGCCGGTGCACTTCTCTATCGCATTGACCTCGATGGGACAGTGACTCCGCTCGGCAGCTTTGAGAGTGCAGGGGTGTTGGACTTCCACCACAACGTCGATCGCGGCAAGTTTGGGCTGCTCTTCGAGGCTGACACGAAAGATTACCTCGAGTCCATCATTATGGAGATCGATCAGGACGGGAAACTCCTCAAGACCTGGGATATGGCGGCAATCATTTCCGCCGCCATGACCGCGGGTGGGGATGACCCGGCGAAGTTCGTTTACCCCGAGCCAAACGATTGGTTCCACAATAATGCCGTCACCTACAATCGTGCCGATGACTCTCTGATTGTCTCGAGCCGGGAAGACTTCCTTATCTGCATTGACTATACGACCGGGGCGATCAAATGGATCCTGGGCGATCCCGAGAAGGCCTGGTACCAATTCCCTTCGCTCCGGCAATACGCACTTGCCGTAGCAGCCGGCAGCTTGCCACCGATCGGCCAGCACGCGGTCTCGATTACCTACGACCAGGACATAATGGTATTTGATAATGGATTGAACAGCCTTTTCCAGCAACCGCCCGGCGCGCTGCGCACCTATGCCAGCCCGCGCAAATATCATCTCGACCTGAATACAATGACGGCAACCGAAGTATGGAACTATCCAATGGACGAGAGTGTCTACAGCCCTTACTGCGGAAGTGTGTATGAAGATGCGCCGCTAAACTACCTGGTTGATTACGCCTATGTTTTCGAGAATGACACGGTGCACGCGCGCATTCTGGGTCTCGACGCCACCGGCACAAAGATCTTCGACTACCAATACCCGAGTGCCGGCTGCAAGGAGGTGTTTAACGCCGTTCCACTTCATTTTGAGAGCACCGCTTTCCCGGTGGTCGGGCCGCAATCTCTCAATATTTCGACGCGGGGGCTTATCACTCCTGATCAAGGCGCACTTATCGGTGGTTTCATCGTCAGCGGGAGTGACTCAAAGACAGTCGTGCTACGGGCGCTCGGCCCGTCTTTAGCTGCCAGCGGGCTTCAAGGAGTGCTGGACGATCCAGTGATTGACTTATATAACGCGGCCGGCCAACTGGTCGCGACCAATGACAACTGGCAAACTGACCCGAACGCCGGACAGATCATGGCCGATGGGCTCGCGCCTGGTGATGCCGCAGAGGCTGCGCTCCGGGTTAGCCTCGCTCCAGGCGCTTACACGGCGGTGGTGACGGGAAAGGAGGCGACATCCGGGATCGGGTTGGTGGAAGTATATGATCTGTCGCCGACAACAAACTCGAGTCTGGCAAATATCAGCACGCGCGGAATGGTCGGCATCGACTCCGATGACCTGCTCATCGCGGGATTTATCGTTGGAGCTGTTGATAGCTCAACCGTGGTGGTGCGGGCGATTGGGCCCTCGCTAGCTTCGTCAGGAATCACTGAGCCGCTGGCGGACCCAAGCTTCACGGTCTATGACGAGAACGGTGTTGCCCTGACTTCTAATGATAACTGGCAGGAT
>JAICXG010000107.1 GCA_025980625.1 Chthoniobacterales bacterium | reverse complement strand
CTCGAACCTGCGGCAAGCCCAGCCACAGCCTTCGGCCAGCCCCGGCAAGTAAGACGCGCCGGAAGTCAGGCATCTTGCCTGACTCGGCGGACAGGCCTCCGGCCTGTCGGCTTATCAGCTTTGTATTTCACAGTCACAATGCCATGTCGAAGTTGCGGCAAGCTCAGCCGCAGCCTTCGGCCAGACCGAGCAAGTAAGACGCCCTGGCCGAAGTCAGGCATCTTGGCTGCATTTCTTGGCAATGGATTAGCCATGTTCTGTCTAGTTTCTCCTACAAGCCATCTCATAAATAGCGTGTCATCCCGAGCGGAGCGCAGCGGAGTCGAGGGATCCCGTGGAACTCACCTTAAAGCTTACGCGCCGGGATCCCTCGACTTCGCTCGGGATGACAGGCTTTTTGGATTCATGAGATGGCTAAGCTACGAGCTAGCGACGGCGCACTGCTGGCCACCTTCCCGGTGGGATTAACTCCGGAAGGCATTCTCTTTGACGGTTCGAACATTTGGGTCGCAAACCTTCTCAGCGACACTGTGACCAAACTGCGGGCCAGCGATGGCGCGCCTCTCGGCACATTTAGCGCCGGAGATGGTGGCCGGGATCTCGCGTTTGATGGTGACAATATTTGGGTAGCGGACTATTACGTATGGGTTGCCAATGTCGGCGAGAATACAGTTATGAGACTACGGCTCTCCGATGGCGCTATCCAGCGAACCTACAGGGCGGAGAGCGGATCGCAATTCGTCCTTTTTGACGGCGCAAGTATTTGGGTGTCGAACTTTTACCGCAATACTGTAGACAAGATCAGCAGACCCGCGGAACAAGACGGCGCCACCCCCTGATTGGTGTTATCCTCGAGTGGATGCGTTTGAGCAGCTAGAAATTTGCGGTTTCCAGGCGACACTCCATAGTCGCCGCGGCTGGGCAGCGCGGCAGCGTCTCAGCGCGATAGCCAAGGAGCTTGGAGCATAACGCTTTCATCGGAGACCCCGCCTCGCTCGCTTATTGTCCAACAGGCAGATGGATATGTCAGTGTGTGATTGTTGCTGCGGTTGTCGGTTTCGCAGCAAGCAGAGCTTGAAAGCGGCGAAGTTGATCGAGGATCTCAGACTACACCTTCTTTCCCTTTCCGAGTGTGCAAGAGCCGCGGGGCTTGTCCCTACCAAGGTGCTTGACCGCTCAAAATGCGCGCGAGTGAGATCACAAGAACACCCAAGGCTCCGAACACGGAGGCACAGACAGTAAGCACCCCAAGCTTCGAACTAACAGCTCGTTCTACAAATTGCGACAGGCTCCAATGTAGCGGTTTCTTAACAACAAAGAGTATCAGTGCACACACCCAGACGCAGGAACTGGCTGTCAGAGGAATCACCAACGTGCTCACCAACACGTTCAGCCAAGTATTTGCAGAAAGAAGTCCAATTATGACCAGGAGCAAGGTCATTATCAACGAAACGGTAATTGAAAAGCTGTGCCCAAAATTCGCCAGCTCGACCACTGTTAGAACAATGACAGGACTGGTTATAAAGTGAATCGCTGTGAAAGTACAGAAATACCAGCACGGGATCATGAGCACGCAAAGAACTCCCAAAGCAAAGTGACACTAGGTGGTTTGCCGTTCCCATCTCAATCAACAAGCACCGTGCAATCGAGAAGGAAAGAGACATAAAGACGCTACAGACCAGCACCAACAAGGGGAAGTAGATTACCGAATATGTCGATCGGTTTTCAGCGTTTCGGAGGCTCTTTACCTTATTAATCGCCTTGGCTAGACGCGCTCGCGTTTCCGGCGTTTGCTTCGGATTCTCCGCAATCGTTTTCGCCGACGCTTCAATAGCGCCGAATGCACGATCAAATGTGTGCCACGGGGCGTCTTCAACTGGAAATGGGAGATTACCCGACCGAAGTGTCGACAAGCCAAGAGAGAAACCGAACAAGAGCGCTCCGAAGACAACAGACCGCCCAAGTCGTCGCAAGGAAAAAGACCTTTTTCCCAGAAACCGATCCAAAAACCATACCGTTAGGCGCAGCGGAAGTTGTGCAATGATCCGCGGGTCACTCGAGTTGAGATTATGGGCTACAGACGAAATCGCAGCGCTTATTCTTGCCTTCTCGGCGGGACGCAGTAGCGCTGCGCCCAAAGTTGCTGCAAAACCGAGGATGAGCAGGATTACTCCAACAGTGAACAACGCAGTCACAGACGACCTGATCTTTCAGACAACACGCATATCGAACCCATGTGTCGAGGTCAAGTCAACCGCCTGTTAGCTCCGGTATGTAAGAACGTTTGAACACCTTCCGCGCAATTGGTGGCCTCGCAAGCTCTTGGCTTACGGGACAGGCCGGACCTCTGTTCCTTCGCACCCAGACATGGCGGCGCCACCGTGGGCGGGCACGGTGCGAGTGGAGTTTTTAATGTGGCCGCGCGCGAGGCAACGCCAGCGCATGAAGCGCGGTTCTTCCCGCGCTTTCAGCCGCAGGATAATTGCGTTGAGCCGGTCGCGCACTTGCTCCAGCACTTGACGCAGCGGGATGATGAATTGGTCCTCGGCCATCGCAGCTCGCTAGCGGGTGCGTCCGCGAGGCTCCAAAAGTCGGGCGCGGCGCGGCGACGCTTTGACGTGGAAAGGCAGGTCGAGTTGTTGCTCGCGCTCGCGGCCTCGAAGAAAACGACGGAAGAAGCGGCGCAGGTATCGCATCCGAGATCCGCAATTTTTCCGTCCGCCTGGATTTGCCGATACCTTCCCCAGCGAGGGGACATCGTAGTATAGGCCGCCGGCGCCTTCCCGGCCGTCGGGATGCCGAAGTATAGCTCGCCGGAGCCTTCCCGGCCGTCGGGATGCCAAAGTAGAGCGCGCCGACGCCTTCCCGGCCGTCGGGATGTCAAAGTAGAGCGCGCCGGCGCCTTCCCGGCCGTCGGGATGTCAAAGTAGAGCGCGCCGACGCCTTCCCGGCCGTCGGGATGCCGAAGTAGAGCGCGCCGGGACCTTCCCGGCCGTCGGGATGCCAAAGTAGAGCTCGCCGGGGCCATCCCGACGGTCGGCACGCCAATGTATAGCGCGCCAGCGTCATCCCGGCCGCCGGCATGCCAATGTGGAGCTGTACATGGATCTCCGGGACCGGCCCGAAGCCAATGTAGAGGCGTGCATTGGTTTCTCTTTGCGGGGGAATGCCGGTGTAGAGTCAGTACTGGCCTCGGGAAGCGGCGACGAGCAAGACCACCGCCTTAGCAAGCTCTCACTTTATAGGATGGCGCTTCCAAGCTGACCCGGCTGATGGCCATCCCCTCGCTGTCGGCTTAATGGTCCCCGGGTCGACAGGCTGGAAGCCTGTTGGCCGAGTCAGGCAAGATGCCTGACTTCCGCGCTGCGGGTCGCTGGCGGCAGAGGGCGAAGACGCAACCTGCTGCTGCGGACCGCGCGGACAGAGGCGGTTGGCGGGGTGGATCGCGGGGACGTTGCAAAGACCTCGCGTATCTTTAGTCTCTTTGGCAGAGATGAGCGCTTTTTCCATTCACCCCATCGACCCGAGTGAGATCGCGGCCATTCTCGACGGGGCGCATAACGATCCCTTCCGGGTGCTCGGGCCGCATCGCGCGGGGGATGATCTTGTCATCCGGGTGTTTCGGCCGGAAGCGAAGCAGGTCGAGGTGGTGGCGGCGAATGATCACGGCCAGGTGTTCCCGGCGGAACGGCTCCACATCGAGGGGCTTTACCAGGCGACCGTGCCTAACGAATCGCGCGACTTTGCCTATCTCGTGAAGGTGACGGCCTTTGATGGCTCGGAGGAGACTTTGCGTGATCCCTATAGCTATGGGCCGATCATGGGTGAGGTCGATCTGCATCTTTTTGCGGAGGGAAATCATAAGCGGCTCTACGACAAGTTCGGTGCGCATCTGCGCGAGATTGGGGGTGAGGGCGGAGTCTATTTCGCGGTCTGGGCGCCGAACGCGGCGCGAGTGAGTGTGGTGGGCGATTTCAATTTCTGGGATGGCCGCGTGCACCCGATGCGCAAGCTATTACCGACGGGTGTGTGGGAAATTTTCATCCCCGGGGTAAAGGAAGGCGCGCATTACAAGTATGAGATCAAGACGCAATCGGGCGCGCTTCTTTTAAAGAGCGATCCGTTCGGGTTCTTTAGTCAGCACGGGAAGGAGACCTCGTCGATGGTCTTCGATCTCGAGCGGTTCAAGTGGAGCGACGAGGAATGGCTGGCGCAACGCGCGCGCGACGAGATGCATCGGCGGCCGCTCAGCATCTATGAAGTGCATCTCGGCTCGTGGCGGCGGAAGACGGAAGAAGGAAACCGGTCGTTGAGTTACATCGAGTTTGCGCAAACTCTCCTGCCCTATGTGATCGAGATGGGGTTCACGCATATCGAGCTGCTGCCGATCGCGGAGCATCCCTTTGAAGGCTCATGGGGGTACCAGGTCACTAACTATTACGCGCCCACCAGCCGCTTCGGCAATCCCGATGAGCTGCGACACTTTATCGATGCCTGTCATCGCGCCGGAGTCGGCGTGATCATAGACTGGGTGCCGGCGCATTTCCCAAAGGACGCGCACGCGCTGGCGGAGTTTGACGGGACCGATCTTTACGAGCACGCCGACCCGCGCCAGGGCGAGCACCAGGATTGGGGCACACTCATCTTTAATTTCGGCCGCAACGAAGTGCGCAATTTTCTCACCGCCAACGCGCTCTTCTGGCTGGATAAATATCACATCGACGGGCTGCGGGTGGATGCGGTCGCCTCGATGCTGTATCTCGATTACTCGCGGCAGCCGGGGCAATGGGTGCCGAACGTTTTCGGTGGCCGGGAAAATCTCGAGGCGGTCTTTTTCCTGAAACAGACTAACGAATGGTGTTATGAGCAGTTCCCCGGCGTGATCACAATCGCGGAGGAATCAACCGCCTGGCCGGGCGTGTCACGGCCGACTTATCTCGGCGGGCTCGGCTTCGGGTTTAAGTGGAACATGGGTTGGATGCACGACTTCCTCCAATTCATGGCGCTCGACCCGATTTACCGCCGCTTTCACCAGAACAACGTCACCTTCTCGATCATGTATGCATGGAGCGAGCATTTCATTCTCGTCCTCAGCCATGACGAGGTGGTGCACGGGAAAGGCTCGCTCATTAACAAAATGCCGGGCGACGTATGGCAGAAGTTCGCCAACCTGCGGATGTTCTACGCCTGGATGTGGGGGCATCCGGGGAAGAAGCTGCTTTTCATGGGCAGTGAGTTTGGTCAAACGCGGGAGTGGAACCATGATCGCGGGCTCGATTGGGACCTGCTGCAACGGCCGCGGCACGACGGCCTGCGCCGGCTCGTGCAGCATCTCAATTATGTTTACCGCAACGAGCCCGCGCTCTGGGACCGGGACCAGTCGCACGAGAGCTTTGAGTGGATCGATTTCCACGATTCGGAGAACAGCGTGGTCGCTTTCCTTCGGCGCTCGCAAGAGAACGAGATCGTTGTCTTCGCGGTCAATGCCACCCCGGTGCCGCGCTACAGTTACCGGCTGGGCGTGCCTAACGAGGGCTTCTATCGCGAGGTCATCAACACCGATGGGGAAACCTACGGCGGGAGTAACATCGGCAACCTCGGCGGGCTCGAGGCCGAGCCGGTCGAATGGCAGGGCCGGACCTATTCCATCCGGGCGAATTTACCGCCGCTCGCGGTGGTCGCCTTTAAGCGCGAAGCAGCGACGAGCGGGGTGCCAGAGGGCGGCGCGTAGCCGTTTTCTGGGGTCGAAAAAAAATCTTAAAAAAAGATGTTTTTTTGGCTTGACCTTTTCTTTTGGCTCCTCAATCCTCGGCCCCGCCTAACAAATAAAACCCATGAAAACCCATTCCTCCGCGTTCACGCTCATCGAGCTCCTCGTCGTCATTACCATCATCGCCATTTTGGCGAGCATCGCCTTCCCCGTGTTCAACACGGTGACCGAACGGGCCAACCAAACCAAAGATCTGTCGAACATCCGGCAGATCGGCGTCGCCCTAAAACTGTTTGCGGCTGATCACAACGGCAGTTTTCCAACCAAGGTCAATCCAGAGGATCCGACCAGCGCAGATATTGCGAATGCGAACGAAGCCTTTCGCACCCTCTTTCCAACCTATCTGACGAACGAAGAGATCTTCGCGGTTAAAGCCTCGGCTTATTCACCAAACACGCCCGATAACCGGATCGACGCGGGCTTTCCCTACTCGCTTACCTTGGCCGCGGGCGAGAATAGCTACTCCTATATCCAAAACCTGACTGAGACTTCGAACGCATCCTTGCCTCTGGTCGCAGACGGGTTTGCCAACCCGGTCCCCGCCCCGCCGCAGTATGCAACCGACAAGACGTTGCCCGGCGGTGTCTGGGGGGCTAAGCGGGCCGTCGTTCTTACCTGCGATGGCAGCGTAAACAACCTCGTCTGCAACACAACCATGCTGGCGCCCTCACGCACCTCGAGCGGCGGAACCGTGGTCAATCTCTTCGCGACTGACACCGATTGGCTGGGAGCAACAAACAGCGCGCTCAATCCGCTGCCTGCTCCGTAACTGGAATTTCTGAACGAAACTCGCCATCACTGACGCGAGTTCGAATCTTCATTTTCGGCCTAACGAGTCTAACTGAGCGGATAACGTTTCCCGCTTCGTCCCGGGTAATGCTGTAGCCGCGCCGAAGGGTTCCCTCCGGGCCAAGAACGCGGAGCAATCCGGCGCTGCGTCCCGCGCGCTCACGCGCGATCGTGAGGCGCGCGCGGGCGCATTCGGCGAGACGGCGGTGAACTTCCCTCACTCTCTGCCGGCGCGCGGCCAGTTCGCGCGCGGGGTTATGTCCTTTCAGCGCCACTTGCGCCTTCGTTAGGCGGGCCTGCTCCGCAACCCGGCGATGCGCGATGACGCGGCCAAGCGCTTCCCGCGCGAGGTCGAGCTGTTGTTGCGCCTCGCGCAACCGCCGGCTCAGCTCGCGGAACAAGGTTTTCCCAGAAACCGCGCTGAGCCGATTGCGCGCCTGCGCGAGAAAACTGCGCCAACATTTTTCGAGACAGCTTTGTAACTCGCCGACCCGCCGTTCCAGGTCATGCACATCCGGCACGATCAACTCCGCTGCCGCGCTCGGCGTCGGCGCGCGCAGGTCGGCTACAAAATCGGAGATCGTGAAATCGACTTCGTGACCGACAGCCGAGACAACCGGCACGCTCGCATGCACGATCGCCCGCGCCACGATCTCTTCGTTGAATTCCCAGAGGTCTTCAATGCTCCCGCCGCCGCGGGCGAGCACGATCAGATCGAGCGGCTGCCAGGCGTCGTTAGGCGCATTCAGCTCGCGGATGGCGGTCGCGATCTCGAGCGACGCGCCTGTGCCCTGCACCCGCACCGGACTAATCAACACCTGCACGCCCGGCGCGCGCCGGCGCAGAATGTTGAGCATGTCCTGAATCGCCGCGCCGCTCGGCGAGGTGATGATGCCGATCCGACGCGGAAATTTCGGGAGCGGTCGTTTCCGTTCCGGTGCAAACAGACCTTCGGCCTCCAGCTTGCGTTTCAGCGCCTCGAACTTGGCCTGGAGAAGTCCCAGCCCGCGCGACTGGAGGATCTGGACGTTGATCTGGTATTGCCCGCGCGCTTCGAACAGAGTCACGCTCCCATAAACCTGCACCTGCATTCCATCGGCGAGCGCGATGGGGAATGGCGGGAGCGTGTCGCGAAAAATCACGCAGGCGATCGCGGCCCGCGGGTCCTTAAGCGTAAAATACTGGTGCCCCGATGGATGTTTCCGGTAGTTGGAAATTTCCCCCTGCACCCAGACGGCGCGGAAGCGGGTCTCAAGTAAACCGCGGATTGAGCGGGTCAGTTCCGCAACGGTGAGAATGCGCGCAGTCTCCGGAAAGAAATCATCGCCCTGCATCTCGCGAACCTAGCACAGCACGCCCCTGTCGTAGCACAGCGTGTCTCTCTCGTAGCATAGCCGTCCTCGGCTGTGAGGCCACCCGGCGTCCTCGCCGGGTCAATCAACTCGCCCGAGCCTCTTACTTCGAAAGAACTTGACCTCTTGCCGGCTTTTCTGTTCTCCTCAGCGGCCGAATCGAAAGGAGCTGGGATGGCGAGCCAGCATCGATACTTACTATCGAAGGTCGGGTCATAAGTTTTCTCAATGCACACCGCTAGAAGGAAATTTGGTATAATGAAAGCGAAGGTAACAATGAAAACATTGGGTAACACTGCGTTGGGCAGACATCTCGGTTTTCTCGGGCTTGGAAAACTTCTGAACGGATTGCTACTCGGCAGTCTCCTACTCCTGACTCAGGTAAGTCGAGCTGAATCGATCTCGTGGCTGGCTGACCCTGTCGATAACAACTGGAACAATCCCGCGAACTGGTCCAGCGGCCGTGTGCCCAACGGTTTGGATGAAGTACTCCTCGGAATATCCACGATACGGAATCTGAGCATCACTGAGCCGGCAAGTGTCGCCGATCTTGTTTTCGAAACTGATGCCCAAGCTTATATCATCACGGCCCAGCCCGGAGCGGGCCTTGGATTCTCCTATGACATCTTCAACGACTCGGCTTTTGTTCAAAATTTCGTCGCCGCATCCGACGGCGAAACTTCCGCTTATTTCTCGTTAAACGATGACACCACTAGTGATAATACGATCATCGGCGCGGTGACCTTTACGCAGCATGCTCGTAATGGCAGCAACTCAGAAGCGCCGCCTCTGATCCAGTTCGTTTTCTACGACGCCGGTGACGCAACCATCCACAATTTGGGCGCAAGTGTCCCCGGGGGCGTTGGAGGTTTGACGAGCTTCTTCTATGGGAGGGCCTCAGCGGAAACCTGCACAATCATCAATGATGGAGCGACCGTGGCCGGGGCGGCAGGCGGCCACACTGATTTTCCGATCAACTCGCCCGACGCGGGAAATGCTACTATTACGGCCCAAGAAGGAACAAATGGGGGGCGGCGGCCTGATAACCTTTCAGGCCAGCTCTTTGGCGGAGAATGCGACTCTCATAGCTAATGGCGGAAACAGTGGAGGCGCTGGCGGCAGCATAATGTTCCTGGCCGGCTCTGACGGCAACGCCGCGCG
>JAICXG010000362.1 GCA_025980625.1 Chthoniobacterales bacterium | reverse complement strand
GGTGATTATCAGTATTACCTCGATAAGTCTCACGCGACCTCCGAGCGATCCGCGCTCACATCAGGCAATGGCCTAACGAATATGCAGCCTGATGCAGCGGGGCGGGTTAAGGCCGGCGAGGACGGGATCGCCGGGCCCGGCCATAGCAAGCCCGGCTTGCGCGAACAGAAAGAGCAGAAGCGAGCAGAAGCGGAAGCGCGCAAAGCGGAGGCGAAAGCCCGACGCGAACGCGAGCAACAGGTGCGCGAACTCGAGATGCACATCGCCGCGCTCGAGGGTCAACAAAAAGAGCTGGCGTCAGAGTTGGAAGATCCAGCGGCCTACGAGCCGGGTGGCCGCGCGATCGCGATCAATCGCGAGCTAGCAGCAGTCTCAGCAGAGCTGGAGCGCTTAACTGCTGCATGGGAGAAAGCCGCCGCCGGCAACCGCTGCAACTCGGGAACGAGGGAATGAAGGAAGTCGGACCCAGGAAACCCAGGATAGGAATCAGGAAAGGAGGAAACAATAAGCCAGAATGGACTTCCGCAGTTCAATCGCCAAGTCTTCCAGCGGCTCAGCCTCGAGTGAGTCGCGCGTCGAAGAAGCGGTTCCAGGTATTTCCGTCGGGCGACATTTCCATGCTCGTCTTCAGGCAATTGGCTTCACTTAGGTCATAAGTCAGGCGCACGTGCATGCCAGGGCCGCCGTGCGCCAGCTTCAGGATATCGCCCTCAAATCTGCCTTTGAAAATCTCCGGCGGCGCACCCATGCAATCCACCCAGACGAGCATGTAAGTGTCTTCCTTCGGGTCATACGTGAACACACCGTGGCCCGTGAAGGTGATTTTCCCGTCGCGTTCCTGTTCGTAGTCATTGATGAGAACAAATCCATTGAGCGCGACCCGACTCATGATGCGGCCGACGGCGGTGCCGCCGTTTGGATCCCAGGGCGACGAATACATCTGTTCCTCGCCTTCCCAGTTGCCGGCGATCTCCTCCAGTTTCTTGTGACCCGGACTCGGTGTTGGCATTTCCATTGCGGCAGAATGCCAGAAGGGTCGCGAGCGAGGAACTTTAATCGACGACCAATTCGCCTTCCCGTGCGGTGCGTTCGGCGTAGAGCGCGCTCAGCCGACGAGTCATCGGCCCGATCTCTCCCTTCCCGATCCTCTGGCCATCGATCTTCGTGACCCCGGCCAGCTCGCCCATCGTTCCAGTGCAGAAGACTTCTTCCGCCTCCTGGAATTCGGCGATCGTCAGATCGGCCTCGCGCTGTGGAATGTTTTCGGCCGCGCAAATCTCGAGCAGGGTGGCGCGGGTGATCCCTTCCGGGCAGGCCAGGACGCGGCTGGTCGCGACCTCCTTTTGCCTAACGAGAAAAAGATGGGTTGCATTCGTTTCCGCAACAAAACCACGCTGGTCGAGCAGGATGGCGTCGTCCGCCCCGGCGGCGTTCGCTTCCAACTTGGCGAGGATTGAGTTGAGCAGATTGGCGTGATGAATTCGCGGATCGAGGATTTCCGGCGGCGGCCGGCGCATCTTGCTTGTGATCAAACTCAGCCCGCTCTTCGCATAGACCGGCGCCTTATGTTCGGCCAGCACGATCAGGGTCGGTCCGCTTTGGTTGAGGCGCGGGTCCATCCCGGAGGTGATTTTCACCCCCCGCGTGAGAGTGAGTCGAATATGGACGCCATCGCGCATTTCATTCGCGGCGAGAGTGCGGCGGATCTCTTCGGTTATCTTCTCGTTAGGCGGTATGTCCGCAAATCCCAGGGCGGTTGCGGAGCGGCGCAGTCGCGCAAGGTGCGCTTGCAATTTGAAGATCCGCCGATCGTAAAGCCGCAGTCCTTCCCAGACCGCGTCGCCACCCTGGACCACTGAATCGAACGGACTTACGCCCGCTTCATCGCGATGCAGGAGACGGCCATTGATGTTGACGATCAGGTCGCGATTTTTTTCGTTAAATTGCTGGAACATAATTTCCGCGGTTTCAATTCCGCGCGGCCCTGCCTACCATAACCAACTCACTTATGAATGCTCGTGCTTTGCTCTTGTCGTTGCTTTTTCCGGCCG
>JAICXG010000224.1 GCA_025980625.1 Chthoniobacterales bacterium | reverse complement strand
TCCTCGCTGATCCCATCGGAAAAATATTCGTTCTCCTTGTCACCACTCAAGTTGTCGAAAGGCAGAACGGCGACAGATCTGGTCTGGACATCATGCCTTGATTCGTTAGGCGACAAGCCCGATGCGAATTGGCGACGAGGCGTGAGCACGAACTTATCGACCGCGAAGTATCCGAGCGCGAGCACAAGCACGACGATGATCATGCGATCCATCCGGCGCCCGGTTTGCGGGGCGATGGATTGCCCAGGCGACACCTCGTCGTCGCGCTTCAGACCTTGTGGAGTTAACTCGAAAATCCAGCTGAAGATGAGCGCAGGCATGAAAGCGATTGCGAGTGTAATGATAAGATCCCGCAAGGCCCAGCTCGGAAGGTTGAACGCCGGGAGCATTGTGCTCGCGACCTGGATTATTAGCCATGCGCCGACGAGATAAAGCCCCGCCATGCGGATTACGTTGCGGCGTTTTAGCTCAGTGAAGAAGTTGCGCGGGTTCATTGCGAAGTCGTGGCTCCTTTGAACTCGCGCGCCGGCATAATCTTTTCCGCGAGCGCTTCGAAACGCGGATCGCCACGGAGCGGAATGAGCGGCGGATCGACACGAATGACGCCAAGGGAATCGCCGTCGTGCTCGCGGTAACCTTCCTCCAGCCAATGGAGCGCCTCACTCTTATCACCGACGCCCAGAGCAGCCAGCGCCAGCGCGTAGGCGGCGGTGTAACGCTGGGCGCGTAACTGGCGCAGTCGTTCGTAAATCTTGCGAGCTTCATCTCTCCGGCCGGCGATACCATAAATGCGGGCGAGCGTTCCCAGCGGAATAGGATCGTCAGTTAGCGCTGTTGCCTTCTCGTACTGCGCAATCGCTTCCGGTATCTTACCTTGAAGCTCCAGCGCCAGTCCGTACTCCCGGTGCGCCGGATAGAAACTGTCGTCTAACTCGATCGTCTTCTGTAACTGCGCGACCGCCTCCTCGATACGACCGGCGCGGACATAGGCGACACCGAGATTGCTGTTGATAATGAGGGAGAGAGGATCGAGCTCGAGGGCGCGTTTCATCTCCGCTATCTCGCCCGCGTGCTGCCCCGTGGCGGCGAAACAATCCCCCGCAAACCAGTGATGCGCGGTCGCGTCGTTTGGGTTTAATTGAATCGCCCGCTCGTAGTCTTTGAGGGCGCCCGCGACGTCAAAGTGGTAACGCGCCTTGAACGAGGCCAAAGCAACGAGTGCCTCGGCGCAGGTGTCATCCAGGGCCAGGGCTTTCCTCGAGAATAGCTCGGCTTGCGGGTAAGAGTCAGCTGGTGACGCGGCATTGTAAGCCGAAAGGATGCTCCATGCCTGCGCCAGGCCGGCGTAGGCCAAGGCATAGTTAGGATCTTTCGCAATCGCCTGGTTGAAGGAGTCAATCGCTTTCCGCAGATCCGCCCCGGTGCGCTTGTTCCAAAAGAACCTGCCCTGGAGATAAAGCTCGTAAGCTTCCGGATTCACCGTCGGCTTTTTCGACATCGCTTTCTTTTCTGAGCCGGTGAGCTTGGCCTGCAACATGTCCGCGATCGTTCTCGCGATCTCGCTTTCGACCGCGAAAATGTCGGTCAGCCGGCGGTCATAAGTGTCGGCCCAAAGGTGTGCGTCAGTCATGGCGTTGATCAGCTGCACATTGACCCGCACCTGGCCGGACGCCTTTTGTACGCTGCCTTCGACTACGTGCATGACGCCGAGCTGTTTTGCTATCTCACGCAGGTTATCGGGCAGGCTCTTGTACTTCTGAGTTGAAGTCCGTGAGATAACCTTGAGGTCCGCTACTTTGGCGAGGCGAGTTAGGATTTCATCCTGCACGCCTTCGGCGAAGTAGGCATTATCCGGATCGCGACTCAGGTTGTCGAATGGCAGGACCGCGATCGACTTCTCCGGAATCGTGCCTGCTGACGGCAGCGAGGTGGTTTGCTCGTTAGGCGGCTTTTCAGCCGCCGACCCGCGCGTTCCACTGGCGAATTGCCAGAGAAACGCGCCGCCTACCGCCAGCAGCAATGCGAGGATTAGCAGCTCCGTGCCGTTCACGCGCTGCGCGCCGCGTTCGCCGTGATACCAGGCGAGCACGAGCGTGACAAAGAGGCCGATGCTCAGGGCGATGATGACCAGGCGCATCGTTTGTTCGGGCCAGCCAAAACGTTGCGCGATAATGTCGATACCTTGCAGAAGCGCGAACGCCGCGGCGATGTAAGCCACCGCCCATTGCACCAGCTTGCGCTGTTTCAGACGCTGCAGCAATTCGTTCATCGCGTGGCATCCTGCGGGACGGCGGTCGACGCTATCAGCAGCGCCGCAAAGTGCCGGCTACGCCGTTTGCGCTCGGAGAAGAAATTGCCTGCGCTCATAGTTATGGCCCGACGTGCTCTTTTGTCAGGAGCAGTTGCTGGAAGTCAGGATCGTTACGGATCGGGTCCCACACCGGATCGATTTTCAGCCGCGCGATCGAAACGGTGTCGCCTGCCGGCATGGAGAGAAGCTTCTTCAGGTTCTGCACTGCCTCCTGGGCAGCACCGGTTTGCGCCTGCATCTCGGCAAAACTAACCAGGTTATCGGTACCGAGGAACGCGTCTCGTTCCGGCGGCAACAGCTCGAAGGTTTGCCGGGCAATGCTGATCGCATCACTCTTACGATTGAGGACGAGGTAAACCCAGCTGAGTGCCCTACGTGAACGAATGTCCTGCGGATGCCTGCGCACTATTATCTCTAAGAGCTCACGAGCTTTTTCAATATCCGCTTGTGCGGGCGTGACATTCCCGGAGAGAACATGGATTACTGCTTTGGCCGCGGACCGTTGGCCTTCGCTAATACTGGTGGCACTGGTGACGTCACAGGCCTTTAAGGCCGAATCAAAATCGCGCCCGAGGACAAATGTTTCGGCGCTAGTCCCGATCACCATATCATAAGTGCCTGTGTTAGGAATCGGCAGATCATTCGCCGGAAATGAGGCAAGCAAGCGCAAAGGTTCTTCTGCGTTGCCGCTTCGGTTTAGAGAGCTAATGAGCAACACATGCATGCCGAGACCCTCGTGCCGGTCGAGGGCGAGCGAATGCCTCGCCATCTTTTCCGCGTCTTTCCAGTTGCGGAGCATGAGATGAGTCTCGGCGATTGTGCTCGCAATGTTTGCATCCCGCGGGTCTTGTTCGAGCGCTTTTCGTAACTCGTCCAAAGTAGCATTCCACTTGCCCTGCCGCCGGTGCACGGCCGCGATAAACTGGAGAGCGAGCGAGTTGTTAGGCTGAAGCTCAATTGCGCGCTGGAACTCAGTCAATGCCGGATCGTATTCACGAAAGCCATAGTAATGGAAGACACCCATCGCGACATGTGCTTCGGACAGATCAGGGGCGAGTGTCACTGCCTGTTTTGCCATTTGGCCTGCCTCTGCCAACTCCGATTCGCTTAAAGGATCAGTCAGCCAGTGACGCCGCAGTTGACAGATAGCGAGTTGCGCGATGGCAAGAGCGAAATTCGGATCGCGGGCAATCGCTTCCTTGTACCAGCGCGCTGCCTGGTCGAATGATTCCGACCGGAAATTGCTGTTCGCGACCCGCTGTTCATGCTGGGCCTTGAGGAAAAGATCGTAAGCCTGCGGATCTTTCGTGGGCGCGCGAGCGACCGTGCTGGCTTCCGCCGGAGAAAGCTTCGCCTGTAAGGAATCGGCGATTTCCTGCGCTACTTCGCTTTCGACCGCAAAGATGTCCTGGATTTCGCGGTCATACGATTTCGCCCAAAGATGGGAATCGGCGCGGGCATCGATGAGCTGAACGTTCACGCGCACCTTGTCGCCAGCCTTTTGCACACTGCCCTCGAGAACGGTTGCGACGCCGAGCTGTTGCGAAACTGTCTTTAAGTCTTCGGGCTTACTCTTATACTTGGCGGTCGAAGTGCGAGAGATAACCTTTAGCTCAGCGATGCTCGCCAGCTTGGTCAAAATTTCGTCTTGAATGCCGTCAGCGAAATAAGCCGCGTTCTTGTCGTCGCTGAGATTTTCAAAAGGCAGCACTGCGATTGATTTTGCCGGCACCTCCGCCGCGCTCCCAACATTCCGGGCCGTGTAGTGTCCAATGAAAAACAAGCCGACGGAGAGGATGGCTCCGCCGATCACGAGAAAAATCCAGATATACTTTCTTGGTCGTCGCGCCGCGGTCGGGAGATCGGCATCTTCGGTGCGCTTGATCCCTTCGGGCGTAAGTTCAAAAGCCCACGCGATCACGAGCGCGATTGGGAATCCAATCGCGACCAGCACAATGACAAGTCGCACCACCCAGTTCGGAATTTCCAGGAATGGGAAGACCTGTGTGACTATCTGGACCAGAAGCCAACCAACGATAGCGTAAGCGACCGCGACTTTATAAACATTGCGGCGCTTCAGTTCGGCCAACAGGTTCATCTCACTTGCCCGCTCGCCATATCTAATCCGCACTCGAAATCTGTCTGGCCGACCGGCTGGCATCCAGCAGGCCAACCTTTCTCCCGCCAGTAAGTCGGGAAGCCATAACGCACGAGCAGCGCCTTGACGCGCGGATCGCGCAGCATGGCGTGGCCGGCGGGTTTGCTGCTGTAAAGATTAGCGAAGTAGTAAGCCTCGAGTATCGCTCCGCGGCTATGGATATCTGTGTTATAGCCATCGACGTCATGACGGGCGATCAGGAAGACGCT
>JAICXG010000082.1 GCA_025980625.1 Chthoniobacterales bacterium | reverse complement strand
TTGCCTAACGAAGGAATAATCGAGATCGCTTTTTCCAAACACAAAACCGACTTCGAGGTCGAACTCGCGGTGGTGATGGGAAGAAGGACGAAAAATGTGAGCGCGGATCGCGCGCTCGAGCATGTGTTCGGCTACAGCGTCGGGCTCGACATCAGCGATCGGGATTTGCAGAAATCGGAGAAGCAATTCTCGCGTTGCAAATCATTCGACACTTACACGCCGATCGGGCCGTTCGTTTACACCGAGGTCGATCCCACCGATCTGGAAATTTCTCTCCGGCAAAATGGCGCGATCAAACAACAGGCGCGCACGAGCCAGATGATTTATTCAGTGGGCGAGATCGTGGCCTTCGCCAGCCAATCGCTCACCCTGCTCCAAGGGGATTTGATCCTGACCGGGACCCCGTCGGGAGTAGGCCCGATCCAGGCCGGTGATGAGCTGGTGGCGCAAATCGGCGATTGGCCGGCGCTGCGATTGCGGGTCGGAAATGCTCCGGCCGAATAAAAAAACTTGCCTGGATGCAATTTGCTGGTGTTCCCTTACGTCCCACCAGAAAAGGGGATGCGAATCAGTTGATAGAACTTGGGATGAATTGCAGCCGTCAAAAAAACCGGAAAAGTTTTGCTCGACGCGCCGCGATTTCTTTTAGGATAACAACGGCATCGAATCATCGCCGGAATTTTCCGGTTTATTATCAATCCTGCTTCATATGAAAAAAAAGACACTCATCAGTCTGAGCTCCGTCATCATTGCGGTTGCCGCTTTCGCGCAAACTCCGCCCCCCCCGCCCGCGACTAATCCAGCGACCTCACCGGCTGATCTCGGCGCGCCACCAGCTGTCCCGTCTGCCCCGGGCACGACCACGACGCCAGGCGTGCCAGAAGCTGCCGCGCCGGGAACCACGGCTGCGCCGAGTGTTGCGGCTTCACCGGGCACCGCTCCTGGTGCGGCTGCGTCGGTCGCGGCAACGATTTCCCCGGCAGCTGCTTCACCGGCCGTCACAGCTACTGTGGCACCCGAAGCGAGTCCCGGGCAGCCGCCCCCTGAGCCCGAGAAGAGCTCGAATTTCTTCATTCGAAATTTCAGGGCAGGCGGGCCGATCATGTGGCCGATCCTGATCGTCTCCATCGTTGCCTTGTTTGTGGTCATCGATCGCTGTTTCTGGTGGGGTTTCCGCTGGTTTCGCCGCGATCCAAAACGAATCGAAAAGGTCTTCACCGCGATCGAGGCCGGCGACATGAACGAAGCTTCGAAACTTGCACGCGGCACACGCGACCCGGTTCTGCGCATGCTCTGGAACGGCTTGAATCATCAGCACGCGTCCCTTCAAGGGGCGCTGCAAGTAGCGGCCGGCATCGAGATCAAGCGTGCGGGCCATTTCCTTGTCGTGATGGACACTCTGGTCACCCTCGCGCCGTTACTTGGTCTGCTAGGTACGATCACGGGGTTGATTCGCTCCTTTAGTTTGCTCGGGAGTGAAGAGCTTGCCGTGCAAGCGGTCACCGGCGGTATCGCCGAAGCGCTCATCGCGACCGCGTGCGGTCTTGGCATCGCGATTTTCGCGCTGATTCCATTTAACTATTTCTCGTCTCGAGTGTCTAACTTGGAGTTTGAACTACAAACGGCAGCGACAAACCTTGAGGTTATGCTGGGAGCTCACAGTGCGAGCGCGGTCCCAATCGCGTCGGCGCACCAAAGCTCTGCTCATGGTTCGTCTCTCTAGAGGATAAGGACGCCGCGAATGCAGGTAAGCTCGCCAATCTCGCACCACAAGGCACGGATAGAAATCATTCCGCTGATCGACATTATGTTCTTCCTCCTGGCCAGCTTCATGATGGTGAGCTTGAGCCAGGTGCACGTGAAGGGCATCAAGCTGAATCTTCCGACCGGCATCAGCGGTCAGACCCAGTCGAGGCGTGAGTACGTAGCCCTTTCGGTAGATAAGAACGGTGACATTTATTATGACAAACAAAAGCTGGACCCGAACGAGATTTACCAGAGGCTGGTGAACGTGCATAAGATCGCCCCCGGCGCCAAGATTTTCATTCGTGGTGATCGCGACGCCTACCACGGTGATATCCTCCGATTGATCGAGCAGGTGCGCGCAGCGGGTTTCTACAAGATCGCTTTCGAAGTGAAGAGCCCGTCGCTGCCCAACCAGGCGACACCATAATCGAGAGCCATGGCCAAACCAATCTTCTACAAACCGCGGCCGAGGTGGCACTTTCTTGGTTCTCTAGCCGCCGCGCTCGCAATTGAAGCTGGCGCTGTGGGTCTGGCCAGCATTCACCCGCAGGAGGCCCCTCCTGAGGACATCGTCATGCCGAACGCGCCGATCGATGCAGTCATCACCGAGTTACCGCCGGAGGCACCGCCACCGCCCGAAGAAGAACCGCCTCCGCCCCCTCCCCCGCCAGAGGAACCGACTGAGTTTACAGTGCAAGAACCAACTCCTCCCCCGCGGCCGAAGGAGGCGCCGCCGCCTAAACCGAGACCGAAAGTCTCGCAGAATAAAGGCACGGCCTACAGCGGGATCGCTAACTATGCGGCGGCTAAGAATAACTGGGTCAGTGCGCCGCACCCCACCTACCCTTACGAGGCACGGCGAGCCAAGCAGACCGGGAGCGGCGCTTTCCTGCTCACCTTTGACGATAGTGGCAATGTCACCGATGTCTCAGTCGCTAAGAGCACCGGAAGTCCAATTCTCGATCAGACTTCCATTAACACATTCCATCGGTGGCGTTGCAAGCCGGGCGCTTATCACAAGGTTCGCGTGCCCATTACCTATACGCTGGAAGGGGCACAGCTTTAAACGAAGTCTGCTGTTATGAGAGTCACTTCGCCTGTGCCCAAAAAAAGAGCCCGGATCGAAATCATTCCGCTCATCGATATCATGTTCTTTCTCCTGGCCAGTTTCATGATGGTGAGTCTGAGCCAGGTGCACATGAAAGGCATCCGCGTGAATCTGCCAGCGATAATTCCGCCGACTCAGCCGACGCCTACGCCGCCCCCGAATGACCACATCAGTTTGTTTGTCGATGCCGATGGCCTGGTCCATTTCGATAAGGAAGTGGTAACTGACGGTGACGTGATGCCGCGTCTCCTCGCGCTCTACAACGGGAATCCAAATGTGAAGGTCTTCATTAGTGCCGATAGAGAAGCGCTGCACGGCGACGTAATGAAGCTGCTCGATCGCGTCCGGTCGGCTCGCATCGAGAAAATCGCCTACGAAATCAAAATAAAACACGGCGCACCCGGTGCTCCCGCGGCTCCCGGCGGCGGAGCACCGCCTCCAGCTGCACCTCCACCTCCACCTTCGCCGTAGCCGGTCCTCTCCTACTTTGGGATATCTCCGGCTGGGAGGAGCGGTTTTAGCTTCGTGAGGGCGCAACCGCGGTGACTGATGGCGTTCTTCACTACAGGGGAAAGTTCAGCGAACGTCTCGGAAAGTCCGTTAGGCTGAAATAACGGATCGTAGCCAAAGCCGGCCGAGCCGCGCGCTTGCCTGACGATTTCCCCGGCGACCGAACCTTCGCAAATCGCCAGGACGTGGCCATCGCGGGCCAGAACAAGCGCGCAGCGAAAGCGCGCCGTTCGAGCCGCATCCGGTCCTCGCTTGGCCAGCTCCGCGAGCAACTTCCGCCGGTTTGCCTCATCCGTCGCGCCCAACCCCGCGTAACGGGCGGAAAAAACGCCGGGCGCTCCGCCTAACGAATCGACCTCCAAGCCGGAATCGTCGGCCAGCACCAGACCAGGCAACTGGCGCGAGACAGCCAGGGCTTTGATTCGCGCGTTGGCTGCAAAGGTAGCGCCATCCTCGACAACCTCGGCCAAATGCGGGTGCGATCGCAAGTCCTCGAGCACGAACTCCGGCCCGAGCAGGCCGGCAAACTCGCGCGTTTTATGGGCGTTGCGGGTCGCGATGAGGAGCGAAATCATGCGCCAAAGTAGGCGACCGCGACGCGCTGTGAAATTTCAGTTTCTTTCCTGCGTTCCTGTGTTCCTGATTCTTTGTTCATGAGCGAACGCCGCAAACCGTACCCATTCGACCAGCTCGAGCCAAAGTGGCAGGCGATCTGGGAGGAGCGCCGGCTCTTTCACGCGCCCAATCCTAACGAGACCAGCTTCGATCCGGCGCGGCCGAAGTTCTATGTCCTCGACATGTTTCCCTACCCGAGCGGCGCCGGGCTTCACGTCGGCCATCCTGAGGGTTATACCGCGACCGATATCGTCGCGCGCTACAAGCGTTTTCGCGGCTTCAACGTCCTGCACCCGATCGGCTGGGACGCATTTGGTTTGCCCGCCGAGCAATACGCGATCCGGACTGGCCAACATCCGGAAATCACGACTCGCGAGAACATTTCGCGGTTCAAGAAACAGCTGAAACGGATCGGTTTTTCCTACGACTGGGAACGGGAGATCAGCACCGCCGATCCCGATTTCTACCGCTGGACGCAATGGATTTTCCTCCACATCTACAACTCCTGGTTCAACCCGGAGACACAAAGGGCAGAGCCGATCTCCACCTACACCGGCGGAGACCCCGAGAGCGTTCGGCTCGCCTACGTTGCCGACGTGGCGGTGAATTGGTGCCCCGAGCTCGGGACGGTGCTGGCGAACGAGGAAGTGATCGACGGGAAAAGCGAAGTGGGCGGTTTTCCAGTCGTTAGGCGACCGATGCGGCAGTGGATGCTGCGGATCACTGCCTATGCCGAACGTTTGATCGACGAGCTCGAAGCGCTCGATTGGCCGGAGGGCATCAAGCTGCTGCAACGCAACTGGATCGGGCGAAGCGAAGGGGCAGGGGTTGTTTTCGCGCTTCCCGAGCATGATGCCGCAATCACCGTCTTCACGACTCGTCCCGACACACTTTATGGCGCGACCTACATGGTGCTTGCGCCGGAAAACCCCCTGGTCGATCGCCTAACGACTAACGAGCAACGCGCCGGGGTCGAGCAATACAAGGCCCAGATCGTGGCCAAGAACGATCTCGAGCGGACCGATCTGGCGAAGGAGAAAACCGGCGTTTTCACCGGCGCCTACGCGCTCAATCCCGCAAACAACGAACGCATCCCGATCTGGATCGCGGATTACGTTCTGATGGGCTATGGCACCGGCGCGATCATGGGCGTGCCGGGGCACGACGAGCGCGATCTCGAGTTCGCGCGTAAGTTTGGCCTGCCGATTCTCGAGGTGGTTCGTCCCCCTAACGACGAAGAGCCGACCGGCTACACCGGCGAGGGTACCGCAATCAATTCGCCGCTGATCGACGGCCTGGCAACGCCGGAAGCAAAGAGGAAAATCATCGATTGGCTGGAAGAACACGGTCTTGGCCGGCGCACTGTCCAGTACAAGTTGCGGGACTGGCTTTTTTCGCGCCAGCGCTATTGGGGCGAGCCGTTCCCGATCGTCTGGCGGGATGGAAAACATGAGGCGATCTCCGAGCGCGAACTGCCGCTCGTTCCGCCGCCACTGCACGATTTCAAACCGACCGGGAGCGGCGAACCGCCGCTCGCCCGAGCGAAGGAATGGGTGCGGTACTCGGAGGCGGCGAGCCGAGAACTCAACACCATGCCGCAATGGGCCGGTTCGTGTTGGTATTATCTTCGATTCTGCGATCCGCGAAACGCGACCCGTTTTGTTGGTAAAGAAGCCGAGCGCTACTGGATGAATGTCGATCTTTACGTCGGCGGCACCGAGCATGCGGTCCTGCATCTGCTTTACGCACGGTTTTGGCACAAGGTGCTCTTCGACCTCGGCTACCTAACGACTAACGAACCGTTCCAGCGGCTCGTAAATCAGGGAATCATTCTCGGAGAGGATGGCCGCAAAATGTCAAAGCGCTGGGGCAACGTGATCGATCCACTCGATGTCATCGCCGAGTACGGCGCCGATGCCTTTCGGTGCTACGAAATGTTTATGGGACCGCTCGAGCAGATGAAGCCCTGGAGCATGGCCGGTGTGGAAGGCGTAGCGCGATTTCTCGCCCGGATCTGGCGCCTAACGATGGAGGTAAACCAGGAAGGCAACTGGATCCTCTCCCCTGCCCTGGCTGAGGTCGAGCCGACCCGCGCCCAATTCACGATCATGCATGCCACGATCAAAAAAGTGACCGAAGACATCGAAGCGCTTTCTTTCAACACCGCGATCGCGCAAATGATGATTTTCGTGAACGCCTTTATCAGCGCCGAATCGCGTCCGGTCTTGGCGTTACGCACTCTCCTCGTCTTGCTCAATCCGTTCGCGCCGCATCTTTCTTCGGAACTTTGGGAAAGACTGGGAGATCGATTCCCGGTCTCGCCCACAGCGATCACTGATCAACCCTGGCCCGCCTATCAGCCGGAATTTTTGATCGAAGCCGAAGTCGAGATCGTGCTCCAGGTCAACGGCAAGGTGCGCGATCGGATCACGGTTCCGACTGATGCGACGGAGGCGGACTTGGAAAAAATCGCGCGTGCCAGCGAGCGCGTGCGCGAGTTCACAGCCGGCCTAACAATCCGCAAAGTCGTCGTGATTCCAAAAAAGCTTGTCAATCTCGTGGCCAACTGAAACAAGACTTGGGCTATGTGGAAAGAATTCAAAGAGTTTGCGATTAAAGGGAACGCGGTCGATCTCGCAATCGGTGTCGTCATCGGCGCTGCCTTTGGCGCGGTCGTTGCCTCGCTCGTTAAAGACATCATCATGCCGCCGATCGGTTTGATCACCGGCGGGCTTGATTTTTCGAATAAGTTTTTGCTGTTAAAGCCCGCACCGGCAGGCGGCCCCTTCGCTACGCCGGGGGATGCAGCCAAGGCCGGCGCCATCACCTGGAACTACGGAAGTTTTATCACCGTCGTGGTTAGTTTTCTCATTATCACCTTTTGTATTTTCCTGGTCGTGAAAGCGATGAATGCGATGAAGCGACCGGCGCCGGCGGCCGAGCCGGTCTCGAAAGACTGTCCAGCTTGCGCAATGACGATTCCGATCAAGGCGACTCGCTGCCCGCATTGCACGACCGAGTTGGCAAAAGCTTAGCTGGCCGCTCCGTTTCGATCTACCCGCAGAATCCGCCGCGGCGTGCAGAGCCAGATTCGGCTCCTATCGTCATCCGGCCAAATCACTCCGCCCGCCCAAGGCGAAAACGCAGGCAAAATCCAACAGCGCTCCTGTTGAATGAATGCCGGGCACTTCAAACATAATCCGGCCCCGTCTCTGACGCTCGCCGCCGGATGGTGATGGCCGATAATCTGAATGCGATCGGCCACGCAACCTTCGCAATCGCCGTGCCGGAAAACAAATTCCGGCGTCTCCCAATCCGAGCAGAACTCGATCGCGTGCGCGAGATTATGATCGTGATTGCCGAGCAGCGCGATGACGTCACAGTGTTCGCGCAAGCGCGCCAGCAGTTCGGCCGCTGGTTTGCCCGAGGCGCGGTCGTGCACGAGGTCGCCAAGGATGAGTAGTCGTTGCGGCCGATATTCGCGGAGCAACTCCAGCAGCCGTTGCTCGATCGACGCCATTCCCCAAAACGGCACGAGCCGCCCAGCGGCCCGCTGGCTTAACTCATAGCCGAAGTGTAAATCGGCCACCGCCAACCAGCGCTCTGTTTCATGAAAAAGCGCCAGGCGACCGTCGAGCAGGACGTTGCGAGCAATGGCAATTTGGCCGGGAGCAGCGACAGGCATGGTTCGTGCGGCGAAAATTATCGTTTGCCATCCACCCGCTCAACCGCTAAAAGGGCCGACAACCCAAATGACGCATCTACTGAGACTTACACTTTTGGGCACGTTCGCGTTCTTCGGCGTGAGCTGTGCGTCTCGTCTCCAGACGGTTGCCTCGACCTCGGTCGGGCCGGAACGCATCTGCCATGTCCGGACCACCGCCTACACCCACACCGAGGAGGGCGGCCCGCACAACGCAATCGGCACCCCTCTTTCGGGCAAAGAAATCAAAAGCGCGGCGGCCGATTGGTCCCGGTGGCCACTCGGGACGAAGTTTCGCATTGTTGACACTGACGAAATCTTCCAGATCGACGATTACGGCCGCGCGCTCGTTGGCACCGGAACGATCGACCTTTACAAATCGAACCGGCTCGCGATGAGAAAGTGGGGTGTGCGCTCGGTTGATATCGACGTCATCGAGTGGGGCTCACCGGCGAAGAGCCTCAAGGTGCTTGCTCCGCGCAAGCACAGCCGCACCGTCCATCCGATGGTGCTCGCCCTGCGCAAGAGCCAGGAGAACAGCACGCACTCCTTTTAGTGGAGTTTGCCCTTTGACAGGGGCGATGTGCGTCGCAGTTTCCGCGGATGCAAATCCTTGTCGTCGGCGGGGCCGGTTATATTGGCAGCATCTGTGTCGAGCTTCTCCTCGATGAAGGCCATGAAGTCATTGTCTTCGATAATTTAACTGAAGGCCATCGTCGCGCCGTAGACGAACGGGCGGTCTTCATCGGCGGCGACCTGGCCCGACGCGAAGAAATCAGCCGCGTGCTTTACGAGACGAAACCCGATGCGGTCATGCATTTCGCCGCCAATGCTCTCGTCGGCGAGTCGATGCAGAATCCCTCGAAATACTTTCGGAACAATGTTTGCGCCGGGATCAATCTGCTTGATGCGATGCTTGAGGCCGGCGTTCATCGGTTCGTTTTTTCCTCGACCTGCGCCACCTTCGGACCTCCGGCGCGCATTCCGATCGACGAAACGCTGCCGCAGCATCCGATAAACCCGTACGGCGAATCGAAGCTGATGTTTGAGAATGTCCTCCGATGGTACGACATGATCCATGGGTTGCAGTTCGTTTCCCTGCGTTATTTCAACGCCGCCGGTGCGACTGAGAAATTCGGTGAGGACCATCGCACTGAGACCCATCTGATCCCGAACGTGCTCAAGGTCGCATTAGGTCAAAAGCAGCACGTCGAAATCTACGGCACCGATTACGAAACTCCCGATGGCACCTGCATCCGCGATTACATTCACATCCTCGATCTTTCGCGCGCCCACATCCTGGCGCTCGGGACGAAGGAGAGCGCCTTTTACAATCTCGGCACCGGAGGCGGATCGAGTGTCCGCGAAGTCATCGAGGTTTGCCGCGGCGTCACCGAGAGAGAAATCCCGGTAATCGAGAAGCCGCGCCGGCCAGGGGATCCGCCGCGCCTCATCGCGTCATCCGCGAAAATCAAGCGCGAGCTTGGCTGGAAGCCGCAGTTCGAAGATCTCGGCGCGATCGTCGAAAGCGCCTGGCGCTGGCACCAGAAATTTCCGAACGGTTACGGGGACTAGAAAAAGCGCCCGCGGAAACACGTTCCGCGGGCGCGTTCATCAACGGACTAACGACGTCTCGATGTGTCAGGGGTTGGTCGTTGTCGTGGTGGTGGTCTCTTTCTTGTAGTACGAGATCGGCTTTTCCAGCGTCACCCGCGTCACCACCATCCGGTCGCCTTCCTTCACATAGGTGTAATGCACCGGCATATCCGGGCGCAGCATTGACACCTGCACCGTTTGGCCGGTTGGATCCACCACCGTCGTGTCTTTCGTGACATAATATTTCACCGGCTCCGCACTCGTCTCAGTGCGAAAGCTGATATAGTCCGAACTCGGGGTGAAGGCCGTGATCGTTCCCGTCCCGTTCAGCGTGCTCGTGCTCGTAGTCACGCCGGCCCCGCCGGCGGTCGTCGTTGTCGTGCTCGTGTCCTGCGCGACGACCGTGCCAAGCGCGAGCGCACAAGCCGCTCCTGCGGCCAATAATTTTGTGAATCTGTTCTGTTTCATGTTTGTCCTTTCCTTTGGTTGAACGGATGATCTCCGTCGTGCTGAATTCCGATTCCGTAGATCCAGCCCTTATTCACTCCCAATTCGGACAGGCTGCTTGCTTCGGACGCATCGGCCGCTAACGCCCGGCTCTATCTCTTTTCCATGCAACCACTTCCCGGCTTTAGAGATTTTTTGCCGGACGACTGCGCTTTTCGAAATGCGATCTTCGCCCGCTGGCGCGAAGTCTGCCGCGGCTACGGTTTTGTCGAATGGGATGGCCCGGTGCTGGAGCTGACCGAGCTTTATAAGAAAAAAAGTGGTCCAGAGATCGTCGCTCAGCTCTTCAATTTCATCGACAAAGGCGAGCGGGAAGTCGCGCTGCGTCCCGAGCTGACCCCCTCGCTCGCCCGCGTCGTTGCGGCGCACGAGCGAGAGTTTCGCAAACCACTCAAGTGGTTCTCGATTCCGCAGTGTTTTCGCTACGAAAAACAACAGCGCGGTCGCTTGCGTGAACATTTCCAGCTTAACTGCGACATCATCGGCGACGACTCTCCGGCCGCCGATGTCGAGCTGATCGCGCTCGCGATCGATCTCCTTCGCGCGTTCGGTTTCAGGTCCGAGCACGTCGTCGTTAGGCTAAGTGATCGCCAATTCTGGACCGACCTGCTCCGCGCAGAAAATGTTCCGGCGGAAAAATGGAGCGAGCTGCTCCAGGTGATCGACAAAAGCGAGCGCGAGTCACGCGAGAAAACGGCGGAGCAACTCGGCCCGCTCGCCGCGCCGGTTTTCCGCGTGCTCGACGGCGGTGGGGAGAGCGAGAAATTGAAGGACGTCGTTAGGCAACTCGAGCTGCGTGGCCTGGCCGAGTTTGTACAGATCGATCTTTCGATTGTTCGTGGCCTCGCCTATTACACCGGAGTCGTCTTCGAAGTCTTCGATCGTGCCGGTGAGCTGCGAGCGATCGCCGGCGGTGGCCGTTATGACAATTTGATCGCGCAGTTAAGCGACAGCGCCGTCTCCCTCCCGGCGGTCGGTTTCGCGATGGGCGACGTCGTCCTCGGCGATCTGATCAGGGAAACGCCGGAAATCTTTACCCGCCTGGCCGAGGCGGTGAGCCGGCAAAGCGCGCTAGACATTTACCTTGTGATCGCGAAGGAGGCGCGTCGCCCCGAGGCGTTGCGGCAAATGCAACAACTGCGCGACAGCGGCTGGCGGGTCGATTACCCGCTCGCCGCCACCAAGGTCGGCAAACAATTCCAAACCGCAGAAGCGATGGGTG
>JAICXG010000206.1 GCA_025980625.1 Chthoniobacterales bacterium | reverse complement strand
GATCGCCCCGACCAAAGAGTAGTTATCGCGTGGGAATCCTTCGAGCGCCTCGCCGAGCAAGCGGTCGGCCTCGCCTTCTCCATACACATCGGCGGTGAGAAGAGTGCGGATTCCTTCCTCGTGCGCCGACCGCACAAGATCGATCAGACGATTGTCCGGCAGTGGCTCGCCAAAGTGCATGAAACGTCCGCCGCTCCACATTCCAAAAGCAGTCCTGGTCAGTTGCATCGCAGGCAAATTATCCGGGCAAACCGGGTCTGACTCAAGGCTGCGGCTCAAAACCGGCTGGCGGCGCGGGTGCCAGCCTTTCGCGGCCGCCGAGCGCGGGCCGGTTGACACCCCAGCCTCGGCTAATAGTTTAGGCCATTAACAATGGGCACGGCCGCAACATATTTGACCGAAGAAACGGAGGAGTTGCGACAGGATGCCGAGCGCCTCGCACATATCATCATGCAGATGCAGCGCTGTTTCCTCCTCCGCCTCTCGAAGGAGCTCGCCCCGGGCCATGTGTCCTTCGTGCAGTACTTCCTCCTCACCTATCTCGACCAAAAGGAGGTGCTCACGATGTCGGCGATCGCCGAAAAAATGGAGCACACAACCGCGGCCGCCAGCGGGCTGGTCGCGCGGCTGGAAAATCTTGGTTATGTCGTGCGTTCACACGCCTCGGATGACCGGCGCAAAGTGATGGTCTGCATCACCCCGCGCGGTTCGGCGCTCGTTAGGCGCATCCGGGAGGAGATGGTTTGTAACCTGATGAAGATGATGTCGCACCTTTCGCCGGGCGAACAGAAATCGTGGTTGCAAATCTACAGCAAGATATACGATTACTGCCGAAATAAATGAGTCGTGACCTGGCGGGGGCAGTAATTTCATCCGCCTACCAACGCATCGAGTGCTTCTGCCGCACGCGCAATTTAACAAATCCGCTGCGCTGGTTAATTGCCGGGCTGCTGGTTGCGTTCTTCTCTGCCCCGCCGCTCGAGGCGCGCGACCGCGACGAAGATGATTCGACGGTTGGTGCGGCGCGCACCTTCACCCTCGATCAGGCAATCCAGCACGCCTTTGCCCGCAATCCTGCCATCCTGAACGCGCGTCAGGAGATCCGACGAAACAAGGGCGTGCAGATCGAAGTGCTCTCGCAGGCCCTGCCGCATCTCGACGCCTCCGCTGCCTATAACTACACCGCGCCCAGTCTGCGCACCGGCAGCGGAGGGAGCAGCACCCTAACGACCTCAACCTTTGGCCCGAGTCCGACGCCGGGCGCAAGCGTAACCCCGGTGCCGAGCGCGACGCCAAGCTCGAGCACAGTCACCACCTTCTCCTCGCCGACACTCACCGATTACTCCTACAACCTGCGTCTTACCGGTTCGCAACTGCTTTACAACGGCTCAGTCATCCCGGCGATTATCGGCGCGGGTTCGGCGACCGATGCGGCCATCTACTCGCTGCGAGACACGATCGACAAGGTCATCGCGCTCGTGCGCCAGCAGTTTTATCAGGTCGTCCTGAACAAGTCACTCATCGCGGTGCAGGAGGAATCAGTGCAACTGCTCGAGAGTCAGTTAAAGGACCAGCAGAACCGTTTCGAGGCCGGAACCGTGCCGCGCTTCAATGTCCTCCAGGCTGAGGTAGCGCTCGCGAACCAGCAGCCGGCGCTGATTACGGCGCGGAACAATTATCGCATCGCGCAGTTGCAGCTCGCGAAAACTATCGGGTTGGATTTCGATCCGCGGCGCGGCAATAAGCCGCCGCTCAAATGTGTCGGCGAACTAACCTACATACCGCGCGACATCCCGTTGCCGGTCGCGATCGAGTTAGGCAAAGAGCGCCGGCCTTTTCTGAAACAACAGCGGGCCAACATCCTCGTCGAGGTGCAGAACTTGCACGGCGCCTATGCCAACCTTCAGCCCTCATTAAGTGCGAACGGTGGCTATGCATTCGAAAGCTCGGCTTTTTCCACCAGGCTAAGTGAGGTAGCGACCGGCTGGTTCTTCGGCATCACCGGAACGTGGGCGATTTTCGACGGGCTGGAGACGGTTGGAAAGGTGAAACAGGCGCGAGCAATTTTAAGCGAGGCGAAGATCACCTACGACGACGCGGTGCGGCAGGTGGAATTGGAGATTCAGCAGGCCTATTCCAATCTGCAACAGGATCGCGAGCTTTATTTCAGCCAATCGAAGAATGTCGATCAGGCGCGAGAAGCGCTCCGGCTGGCGCGAGCGCGGCTCGGAGTCGGCGCGGGCGTGCAGTTGGATGTGTTGAACGCGCAGGTCGCCCTCACCCAGGCGCAATCGACCCGGCTCTCAGCGCTCTTCAGTTATAACGCCGATCTGGCGGAGTTCGATCGCGCGACCGCGACCGATACGATCTACAAGGATAACTTCGATGACCCGATGATGCGCCGGAACGAAAGAACGCGCTTCATAAAGGCGACTGAATCCAGCTCGGCGAAAACCAAAAGCGTCGAGGCCTCCGGCAAATAAGCTGGCAATGCGAGATCCCACGCCGGCAGCGGAAGCGGCGCTGGATACTTTCCCGAGTTTGCGTGCTCTCAAATTCGTTAGGCACGGATTTGTCGGCAGGATTCCAGGGATCGAGGTCGCGAGTGAGCGCGATGATGAGCGCCATCGCCTCACTCGCGTTCATCGCGCGGCCCGCGCTCAACTAGGCCTGGCGGAGAATGGCTTTGCGACGGCCGAACAAGTTCACGGCAACCAAGTCGCGCTGATCGACGCGCCGCTGCAAAGTGAGCGGTGCTTCGCCGCCGCTGACGGCCTGATCACCAATCAGCGCGGTATCTCGTTAGGCATTTACGTCGCCGACTGTTGCGCGGTCTTTCTCGTCGACCCGGTGCGCCGCGCCGTTGGTCTGATCCACTCGGGCAAGAAAGGAACGGCGCTTGCGATTGTTCCCGAAGCGATTGGTCAAATGCAGCAACGGTTCGGAACCGAGCCGCGCGATCTCATCGTTCAACTCAGCCCCTGTATTCGACCGCCGCATTACGAGGTAGATTTTGCCGCCGAGATCATCAGGCAGGCACGCGCCGCCGGTGTCGAGCAGGTCTATGACTGCGGCGTTTGCACGGCATGCGATCTCTCGCGTTACTATTCCTATCGCGCTGAGAAAGGCCGCACCGGTCGTTTGCTCGCGGTCATCGGGTTGCTTTGAAGGCGCACGCTGATTTTGCGTTGACGGATGGCTTTGTCTTCTGTTACCGATCAAACAAATGAGGCGCTGGCAATTCAATCTCCTGCTCATAATTGGGATTGCCTGCGTTTGCCTCAGCTTTGTGGCGATAGGTTTCGCGCACCAAAACCGAAAACTGCAGGCCGCATTGCAGGCGCAGCAGGTAGTGGTTAATAAGGGCGCGCTCAGCCAACAGATCACTGGCAATCTCCTCCGCGAGATGGCTGCCGCCGCGCAAACCGATGAGAAGATGCGGCAACTTCTGGCCGACAACGGCTACAATTTCCCGGCGCAACCAACCCCTTCGCCAGGTCACTGATGATGGACGAACAAGCTCATACCGAACCTGATCCCTGGCCGGCGCCGGAGCCTGAGCCCAGTCACTTCAACGGCTTCTGGCCGGTCCTGCTTATCGGGATTAGCGTGATTGTCATTTTAAGCTGGGAAATCTGGGTCGGAATCGATACGCGCCAGACCCAACAGCAGATGCAGCAACAGCAAGGAAAAGTTGTGGAGCAGTCGAAACAGGCGCAGGCGAATCTTGAGAAACTGGTGCGTGGCCTGGTTGAGCTTGCCAAGACTGACGACGAGGCCAGGCGACTCGTCACGAAGTTTGCGATTAAGATCAGTGACTCAAGCGTCCCAACTGCGACCCCGGCGCCTTAACGAGTCACGCATTTCCTTTTGGTCAGTCTCGGCCCCAGTCGAACCTCGAATACTCTGACCAACGAAAGAGACAAACTCACTCTCCAGCCGCGGAGTGCTATCTCTGTCGCGGTAGTCATTTTCGAGTGAGTAAGACAAGGAATTTCCCGCGAGCAAGGTGCTCCGGCGTGCGGTTTGTGGAGGACGAAGGAATCGCGACGACGGCGGATTATCCTCCGGCATTGATCTCGCTTTGCGTGTGGTCGAGTGCTATCTCGGCCGCGCAGCCGCGCAACAGCTTGCCGCTTACATGGAATACCAAGGCGCCGGCTGGATGAGTTAGAACCGCAGCAGTCACTGCGGAATCCAGAATCGTTGGAGTTGAGCAGGCAGCGGCGCTCTTGCCCTGTCTTTAGTCGAGAGAGTAAAGCTCGACGAGCGCCACACCTGAGGTGCCGTTCGCTCCGCGCACAATTGCCGTGTAAGGAGCAGCCGAGAGAGTCGCGATAATTGCCGATTCGTGGTCATTCTCAGGCGCAAGCGTCGTACTCTCGATCTCGGCCTCCTGGTCAGAACGCCAGTTATCGTTACTCCGCACCAGGTCGCCGTTTTCATCCCGTAACTCCAGCGTTGGATCCAGTAGCGGACCGGTAACCTGGAGCGACGGACCAAGCGCGCGCGCGATCACGGTCTTAGGCTGAGTTCCCTCGACGATCACGCCACCGATCATGACCCGATCATCCACTTCCACGCGCCCACGAGTAGAGATATTAAGCACGTCCGGGCCAATCCCAGCGTCCAGGTCATACACCTCGAGTAAGCCAACGCCGGTGGAATCCGCCGCGCCGCGCATGACGGCGGTATAGGCGACACCCTCATCAGTAGAAGGCAGGAGCATAAGAATCGCGGCCTCAGTTTCCGCCGTTGGTGCGATCCCGGTATCGATGATCTCCTGCCGGTTGTAATTGTCCGTCCAGTTATCATTCGTGGCAATCAAGGCCCCATCGGCGTCATATAACTCGAGGGTAGGATTGTTTAGCGACCCAGTGACTCCTTTGTCCGCCAGCGAGGGACCGAGCGCCCGGATCAAGATGCGTTTCTGCGAGCCGCCTTTGGCAATGAAACCGGCGATAACGGCATCGTCGCCCGTGCCCACCTCGACGCGCGTCGAAAGATTGGCCAGCCAGTTCGTGCTTGGGTCCGGCGGAAAGGCGGCGGCGAAACCGAACTGTGAACCGGGCCAGATGGTGTT
>JAICXG010000371.1 GCA_025980625.1 Chthoniobacterales bacterium | reverse complement strand
CCGATCGGCTGCCGCGTCGTTTTTGTCCGAGCTCCTCAAGGAGTTCGATCTGGATCTGCTGAATCTCGAAGAGGCGGTTGTATTGCTTGCGCAGGAGATGATCGATTTTCTCGTGCAGGTGGCGAATCTCGAGCTCGGCTTTCAGGTTCACCTTGTAGTCGTTCTCGGCCCGTGCCCGGTCGCGCGCTTCCGCCCGGTTCTGGCTCATCATGATAACCGGCGCCTGGATCGCGGCGAGACAGGAGAGGATCAGGTTCATGAGAATGAAGGGATAAGGATCGAAAGCGCGGGTTGCCAGCACGATGGTGTTGATAACGATCCAGATCAGAAGGGTGATGCCGAAGAAAATCAGGAACCTCCAGCTCCCGCCGAAATCGGCGATCCGATCCGAAAGGCGCTCCCCAAAAGTGAGTTCTTTGTCGAATTGCCTGCCGATATTTTCGGAAAGAATTTCGTGCTCCTGCAGGCTGTCGATGACTTCCTGGTCGAGAGCGGAGAGTTCCCCGATCTCCTCCTGGAGCACTTCCTTCACGTAATCGCGCCGGAATTGCCGGAGATCGTTGAAGCAAACGAAGGTTTTGGGGTCGAACTCTGGAATCCGCTTTTGAATGAACTCGACGAGCGAAGGGCGGAGCACTTCGCCAATCGTGCCGGCGTTGGCCGAAGTCGGCCTGTGGCAGATCTGACAATGCGGCCTGGAATTCTCCGCCATCTCGCTGAATCAACCCAAAGCGGTGGCGCTTGTCGACTTCCGTCTTGAAGCGCGGCTGCTCGCTCCTAAGCTGAGCCATGCGCTCCCGCCGCGACAGAGCTTCCGCCTAACGATGCGAGTCCTGGCGATCGATGCTTCTTTGCGTAACACCGGCGTCGCCGTCATCGAGGCGAACGGGAGCGGGAAATTTCAGGCGCTCTACTTCGGTGTCATTCACAACCCGGCCGGGCTTCCGATGTCCTCCTGCCTGGTGGCGATTCGCGATCGGCTGGCCGAACTGATCCATGCCCACGAGCCGGATTGCTGCGCGCTGGAGTCGGTCATTTACGTCCAGAGCCACAAGACCGCGATCACGTTAGGCGCGGCCCGCGGCTCCGCCATCATGGCGGCGGCGGAGCGCGGGCTGCCGGTCTTCGAGTACCCGCCGAAGCGGATCAAACAGGCAACGGTCGGGAATGGCGCGGCCGATAAGAGCCAGGTCGCGTTCATGGTCCGGGCATTGTTAGGCCTAATCGAAACTCCGGGCGCAGACGCAGCCGACGCGCTCGCCATTGGGCTAACCCATTTGCGCGCGCAGGAAGCGGCGCGGCTTGGCCTAACGACAGGAAGACGGATATGAACCCGCGCCTCGAGGTGCAGTGGCTCGGGCGAATTTCCTTCCACGACGCGCTCGAGCTTCAGACGGAAATTGTCGATCGAAAACGCGAGCATCCGCAAACCCCCGATGAGCTGCTTTTACTCGAGCACGATCCGGTTTACACGATCGGGCGCACCCCAAATCAGTCGAGTTTGCGCGGCGCGAGTCACTTGCCGCATCCGCTTTTTGAGATCAACCGTGGTGGCCAGGCGACTTATCACGGTCCCGGGCAACTGATTGGTTACTTTCTCATCGATCTGCGGCGCGATCGGCGGGATTTGCACCGTTACCTCCGCTGGATTGAATCGCTCCTCATCCAAGTTCTCGCGCAATACGAAATTGAAGCGACGGCGCGAGCGGGGCTCACCGGCGCCT
>JAICXG010000306.1 GCA_025980625.1 Chthoniobacterales bacterium | reverse complement strand
TCGGCATTTTCCATCTCGCCGAGGTTTTGCGGATTTTTCACTGCGGCTTCGATTCGTTTTTCGAGTTCCTTGCTCATCGTTAGGCTATTCCAAATGATATCGCGGCAACTTAGGGTCAACCTCAGCGCTCCAGCTGTCGATCCCACCGCGCAGACTCTTCACATTTTCAAAGCCATGCCCTTGGAAGTACGCCGCCGCATCCATGCTTCGTTCTTCTTTGTGATCATAGATGACGAGCAGATCTTCCCGCCGCCAGTTGGCGAGGATTTGCTGCATCGACTCCTCGGTGAACAACTGCGCGCCCGGAATTTTCACCGATTCAAATTCCTCCCGTGTGCGGATATCGAGGAGGTTGATCCGGTTATCGTTCGTTAGGCGATCGGCCAAGTGACGCGGTTCGATCTGCATCGCGCGGTCGGCGGCGTCGCTCGTCAGGATGTGATCGATCACTTCGTGCAGATCGAGATTGTCATTGCGGGCGCAGAGGCCGGCGAGGGTTTCATCCGGACTGAATCCGCAGCTCGCGCATCCGCCGATGTGGTAGCGGCGGAAGAGTGCACGCTGCGCGCCGGGGTAGTGCTCGAGCAGTTCGCGCATGCTGAGGTTGGGATCAATCGTTGCGGTTTGCACGATTGCGAAAATTAGCACGGCCCGCTCGTCTGTCATTCCAAGGACACCGGCAGGTCCCGGGAAGCGAGAAGGGATTCTACAAGCCAAGCCATCTCATAAATAGCGGGTCATCCCGAGCGGAGCGCAGCGGAGTCGAGGGATCCCGTGGAGGTTATCTTAAAGCCTGCGCCCCCCGGCATCCCTCGACTTCGCTCGGGATGACAGGCTTTTGGATTAATGAGATGGCTTGATGGCTTCTAAAGCTGAGAAGGATTTTCCAGCAGCTCGATCACACGTTGGAGCAGGCGGCCGCCGCCGCCGCCATCGAGGCTGCGATGATCGAAACTGAGGGTGATTTGCGCTTCGGTCCGGGGCAGGAATGCGTTCTTCTGGTTGTCCCAAACCGGCGCTTTTTTGCCGGCGCCGAGGCCGAGCAGCAGAGTTTGATCGGGCAGCGGGATCGGCGTTCCCCATTCGATTCCGAAGCTGCCGAAATTCGAGACCGTCGCGATGCCGCCGGCCTGCATGTCGGGCGAAATCCGGCGCTGGCGCGCGAGTGCGACCAATTCGCCATAGCTTTTCGTTAGGTCGCCTAACGACTTTTTGTCCAGCTCGCGGATCACCGGCACCATGATCCCGTCCTCCGCTTCGACGGCGAGGCCAATGTCGATCGATTGCGATTGGACGACGCGATTGCCGATCAGCTTTGCGGCCGCCGCCGGATTTTCCGCGAGCGCGAGGGCAAGGGCGCGCGCAGCGTAAAGCGCCGGACCTGGTTTCGGGTCGCGCTTCTTGCGGTCTTCGAGCACGGGATCGAGGCAAACGGAGGAACCGATGGTGGAAAGCGGACGGCTCCAACTGCGCCGCATCGCGTTGGCGACCCCGCTGCGAATCGCGCTCGCTTCGTGCACCTTCTGTTTTTCCAGACCGCCGAGAAATGTTTCCAGGTCTTTGATCGTAACCCGACCTTGGTTGCCGCTCCCGGCGATTCCGGCCAGGTCGGCACTCGTTAGGCCAAGCTCCGCCATCCGGGCTCGCACCCGCGGGGAAAGATATCCGGCGCCTTTCGCTCCAACCGGAACCGGCAAGCCGCCGGCTTGATCAGGCTGGAAATGCGCCTCGCTTGGGACTGCGGCCAGGCCCCTTTCGTCGATCTGAAAGTGCGCGCCGTTCCCGGCTGTCCCAGGTTTGGCGCCGGTTTCTTCACGTTCGGGGATTTCTTTTCCCACGTCGCCTTCGGGTTCCGCCGGCTGCTTCTTGAAACGCGCCGCGTCGGCTTCGCTCGCTTCGACGTAACCCAACACGGCGCCGACTGGATAAATCTTTTTTACTTCGGCTTCGATGGTGGCGATTTCACCGGCGCACGGAGTCGTTACGCCCATCACTGCCTTGTCTGTTTCCACTTCGATCACTTCCTGATCGGTCGCGACCTTCTCGCCCGGTTTGACTTTGATCGCGACGATCGTGGCCTCGGCCATCGATTCGCCGAGTTGCGGCATGGTGATTGGAATTCGTGGCATGCGTTGAAGCTAAAGAGTTGAAAAGTTGAACCGGGAAATCATTCGGCGAGGACCTGTCGCACCCTGGCGGCGATCGATTTGGCGTTGGGCCGGTGCATGTCCCAAAGGTTCGGGTGGTAGGGAATCGGCGTGTCCTTCGCGTTCAGCCGCGCCGGCGCGGCGTCGAGCAGATGAAAACCTTCGCTCGCAACGCGCGCGATCACTTCCGCGGTCACGCCGCCCCAGGGAAAATTTTCCCCGACACAGAGCAGCCGTCCGGTCCGCGCGACGGAGGCGAGCACAGTCGCGGTGTCGAGTGGCTTCACCGTGCGCAGATCGACGACCTCGATTTCAATTCCTTCGCGGCTCAGTTGCCGGGCGACGGCGAGGGCTTCGTGGACCATCGCGCTGTTCGACACGATCGTTAGGTCGCGCCCCGACCTAACGATTCGGGCGCGGCCGACAGGCAGGGAGTCGTTAGGCAAAGCCTCGGCCTTAAGGTGATAATAGAGATACTTGTGCTCGCAGTAGATCACCGGGTCATCGATCGCGACCGCCTCGAGCAACATCGTGTAGGCATCTTCCACCGTCGCCGGCGTCATCACGACGAGCCCAGGGTAATGCGCATAGATGCTTTCCATGCTCTGGCTGTGGAACGGTCCGCTTCCCTTCGTCCCGCCGGAAGGCAGCCGCACCGTGATCGGGCAAGGGACGTTGGTACGCCAATACTGCGTCCCGGCGTTGTTCAGGATTTGGTTGAGCGCGATGCTGGAAAAATCCGCGAACTGCATTTCCACGATCGGTCGCATTCCTTCCATCGCCGCGCCGATCGCCGTGCCGATCATCGCGTCTTCGCTGATCGGGGTGTTGAGGACCCGCCCGGGAAATTGCTCGGCCAATCCCTTGGTTGCTTTGAAGGCGCCCCCGAATTTGCCGGCAACATCCTGCCCGTAAATGAAGACGCGCTCGTCCTCGCGCAAGAGACGCGCCTGGGCTTCGCGGATCGCTTCGAGGTAGGTGATGCTCATGGCT
>JAICXG010000089.1 GCA_025980625.1 Chthoniobacterales bacterium | reverse complement strand
GTGCGCTGCGGTTTAGCGGAGCGCGGATTCGAGCGGGGCTTGCGTTTCATTATAGCGGCTGACTTCCTCGACGATATGAGGATTGACCTGCTGTTCAATCGACTCGGCCGCGACCCGGAGCGCGTTTTTGATCGCCAGGGCCGTGCTCGCGCCGTGGGCGATGATGCAAATCCCGTTCACGCCTAACAATGGCATCCCGCCGTATTCTTCGTAGTTGGTTTTTTTCTTGATCGCCTTGAACGCCTGCTGCGCGAGGAAGGCGCCGGCCATTCGCACCTTGCTGCGCATCAGCTCGTGCTTGAGCCATTTCATGATCGCGGTCGCGACCGATTCGCAGGTTTTTAGAATGACATTGCCGACAAAGCCGTCGCACACCACCACTTCGACGGGGTCGCCGAAAAGGTCATGCCCTTCGATGTTACCGCGGAAGTTGAGCGCGCTGCGTTTGAGCATCTTGAAAACTTCCTTCGTCAGATCGCTCCCTTTGGCGTCCTCCTCACCGATCGACATCAGGCCGACCGACGGGCTCTTGTAGCCGAGGACGTGGCGAGAATAGACCGAGCCCATGATCGCGTATTGCATCAGGTGCTCGGCGCGCGCGTCGCTGTTCGCGCCGGCATCGATCAGGCAAAAGATGTTCGTCTCGGAGGGCATGATGGCAGCGATGCCGGGACGATCGATCCCCGGCAGAGTGCGCAACTTGATCGTGGTCGCCGCCACCGCCGCGCCAGTGTGGCCGGCGCTCACGATCGCCGCCGCCTCGCCTTTCTTCACCAGATCAACGGCGCGACTGACGGAGGAATCCTTCTTCCGCCGGACCGAATCGACCGCGCCGTCGGTCATCGCGACGACCTGGGTGGAATGAACGATCTCGATGCGGCGATCGTTGCAATGGTGCTTCGTCAGCTCGGCTTCAATTTGCGGCGTGTCGCCGACGAGAAAAAGCTTGTCGATCTGCGGATAAGCACGCAGAGCCAGCACTGCACCACCGACGAGGTTGGGCGGTCCGAAGTCGCCCCCCATGGCGTCCAGAGCGATTTTCATCGAGGCGCCAATGTGCGTTTTTCAGCAGGCGATTGCAAAATGAAAAACGGGGTGGATGCGTTGATGGGTGAAAGGGTTGAAGGGTGAAAGGGTTGAAGGGTTGAAGGGTTGAAGGGTTGAAGGGTTGAAGGGTTGAAGGGTTGAAGGGTTGAAGGGTTGAAGGGTTGAAGGGTTGAAGGGTTGAAGCGGGCACAGAGCCACACCGCTTCAACGCTTCAACGCTTCAACGCTTTAACGCTTTAACGCTTCAACGGCGCAACGCCTCACGCTCCCTCGACCGTCAGCACCTGCCGTCCCTTGTAATATCCGCACGAAGGACACGCCGTGTGCGGCGGGACGCTGCTGCCGCATTGCGGACATTTGCCAAGCTGCGGCGCCTGCCAGCGATGCGAAGCCTTGCGCGTGCGCAGACGCATCTTCGAGGTTTTGCGTTTTGGGACTCCCATAGAGGGGGCTTAGGAAAGCAGAGTTCGCGGGAAAAACAAGCGTCGGGGATAATGGCACGTCCGTTAAAGCGTGCATCGTGAATCGTGAAATCGGAGGCGCATTCCACGATTCACCATGTAACGATTCACGATTCTCGAATATTCAACTCATCCAGCGCGCTCCAATCCGTCGGCGGCTTCGACCCTGTCTCACCCTCCTCCGCCCGGTGCGCGACCGGCGCGGGACAGATGCGCCCGCCTTCCCGGTCGCAATGAGGATGGGGCGGCAGATTCAGCAGAACGTCCTCTCGCACAAAAGGAGCGAGATCAATTTCCTCCGGGCCGGTGAGGTCGGTATGGACGGTGAAATCTTTCACTTCAATCTCGAAGGGGAATGACTCGAGACAGCGCACGCAACGCAGCTCAACCGGCTGAACGAGGCTGCCGTTTACCCAGAGCGCGCCTTCCGAAATCCCGGCATCGAGTTCATAATGCAACGGCCCGGTAGATTGCAGCTCCTCGGATTGGAGCGTGGACAAGGGGCATTCTTCCTCGCCCTCGAGGTGCAACCCTTCCGGCGGGATTTGACGCAGATGAATTTTCACGCGCGCGTCCTCTCGGTGTTCATCGCTTTAACTTTTCGGCGAAACCTTTCACAACACAGGGCGCAACAAAATTGCTCACGTCCCCACCGAGCCGGGCGATCTCCTTCACGATGCGCGAGCTCAGGTAGGTGTAATCCTCTTTCGGCATGAGGAAGATCGTTTCTACGCTCGCTTCCAGTTTGCGATTCATCAGCGCCATCTGGAATTCGAACTCGAAATCCGAGACCGCGCGCAGCCCGCGCACGACCGCCTGCGCGCCCTGCTCGACCGCGAAGCGCATGAGCAATCCATCGAGCCGCGCCACTTTTACGCCGGAGATTGGCGCCGTCACTTCGCGCAGAAACTCCAGCCGTTCGGCGAGGGAAAAAAAAGGCTGCTTCTGATCGTTGACCGCGACCGCCACGACCACTTCGTCGAAGAGCTTGCGCGCGCGTTCGATCACGTCGACGTGGCCGTTGGTCACCGGATCGAAGCTCCCGGGATAAATCGCGCGTCGCATGCGGCGGAAAATCGCAGAGGCGGCGGGAAATTCAATGCGAACGGCCGCTCCAGTTGCCCTTGCGGCGGTGCGCACGACAGTATCTCAACCGATGAGCCAGCCCCCGTATCAATCAATTGCCGTGGCGGCGACTTTTTCGCCGCGCTTCCACCAGGTCCTGGCGGAGGCGAACCGGATTCGCGATCGCTTTGGGGCGAAGCTCAGCATTATTCACGTCGGGAAGAAAACTGCGGAGACGAGCGAAAAATTCTCGGCCGCGATGAAGCAACTGAAGCTGTCGCCCGACATTCGCGTCCATTATGAAGAGGGCGAGCCAGCGAGCGCGATCCTGGCGACGGCGGCGAAATTGCAGGCCGATCTGCTGATTGCCGGTGCGCTCGAGAAAGAGGCGATCCATCGCCAGTTCCTCGGCAATGTGGCTCGCCGCCTGGTGCGCGAAGCGGCTTGTTCGCTCATGCTGTTTACCCACCCCGAAATCGAGCCGAAGCCGTTGCGGCACATCGTTTTCATGGCGGAATTTTCCGCCCACGCGCTCCTCGCCCTGCGTCGCACGCTCCAGCTCGCAGAGCGGGAAAACTGCGAGCGGCTCTATGTCGTTCGCAGCTACACGAGTTTCGACAAAGCGCGCGCCGCCCGGCGGAACAAGAGCGGCCAGCGAGGCACCCGGACACTCGAGGAGCAGGAGGCCGCGCTCCAGGATTTCATCCTTTCGGCTGGCGAAACGAAGGTGCCGATCGAAGCCCGGAGCATCCGTGGGAGCACCGGCTTTGGAGCCTCGAATTTCGTGCAATCGGTCGAGGCCGATTTGCTCGTCGTGCCGCTCGATTCCAAACCGGAGCCGAAGCCAAAACTGCCATCCCGGATCTCCTGGGTGACTGATGTGATCCCGTGCAATCTTTGGATCGTGCGGTGAGCATACGAGAACGCCTAACGAGTCAACCTAACGAAAATAGCTGCGTTGTTTTTCGGTGATTGGCCGGCCGAGGCGCTCCAGCACCTCGAGCATGTCTTCCCAGACCTTGCGCTTCTCGGTGTTGCTCTGGTTTCGCAAGAGATAGGAAGGATGAAATGTGATCATGAGCGGCGTCTCGCCGTAGCTGTGCCAGCGGCCGCGCATCTTACTCATTGTCTCGCGTCGCCCTAACAATCCCTCAACTGCCGTGGCCCCGAGCGCGACCAGCACCTTCGGTTGAATGATTTCGATCTGTTCGGTCAGGTAGGGAAGACAGGTCGCCATCTCGTCAGGTGTCGGCGGGCGGTTCCCGGGCGCGCCCGGCGGCATGTGCGGCCGGCATTTCAGCACATTCGCGATGTAAACCTCGTCGCGGGTGAAACCCATCGCGCCGATAATTTTTGTCAGCAGTTGACCGGCCCGGCCGACGAAGGGTTCGCCCTGCCGGTCTTCATCGGCGCCGGGGGCTTCGCCGATGAACATCAATTCCGCGTCCGCATTGCCAACCCCGAAAACGGTCTGGGTGCGAGAGGAAACGAGTTGTGGGCAGCGGGTGCAAATCGCTACTTTCTCCCGCAAAGGCGCAAGCCGTGCCGCTTTGTTGTTTCCATTCTGCCTAACAATTAGCGGGAGCTCGTTCAAACGGGCGAGCGCCGTCCGGCTGGCCCGGGGCGGATGATCGGTTTCGCGCCGGACGCGTTTCAGGAGAGCGACGGTGAGCTGAATCGCCTCTTCGAAAGAATTTGGATTGCGCACAGAGCTATCTCTCATTTCAAGCGCGCCTGGCGCAAGCGGGAACACCGGAAATTCTTCGGCAAAAGCCTTGACTTGGCCTTCGAATTTCTGTTCTCCTCGACAGCGAAACGCAACAGCCCGTGAACAAGCATTCCTTTTCTGCGGATCGCGCGAGCGCGAGGCATCCGATTCTTCATTCCTTATCTCTCAGTCTGACCCCTGTTGCGAGAATAACGAAACTCGCTAAGTATCTATCGACTGCCTCGCTTCTTCTGCTAACTCAAATGGCTTACTCAGATGATGGCACCTGGTTGGCTACTCCTGTGGACAATAATTGGAATAACCCAGCAAATTGGTCCTCAGGCAAGGTTCCCAATTTCGAGGGGACCGCGTTTTTCTCAACTTCAAGTATCACTAATATCCAAGTGTCCCAAAACACTATTGTGGGAAACATTATTTTTGAAGCAGATGCATCGCCATTTACAATCACGGCCCTCCCCGGCCTACCGGTAGAAATTGGTCTAAGCCTCGAAAATGACTCACCTGTCGAACAGAACTTTGTTGCTGAGGCAGTAGGAGGCGATACAGTAGGGTTCAGCTGTGATCAGCCGACAATTATTGGTCCTGTCAGGTTTACGCAGCAAGCGACCAACGTACCCACCGACTTTCCTGCCCAGATCTCCTTCCAGATAGGAGGCGCGGGAGACGCGATTCTTCATAATCTCGGCGCCAGCGTGCCGGGAGGAGTCGGTGGTCAGACAAATTTCTTCTATCTCGGCACTTCGGCTGAAGAAGCCACGATTATCAATGATGGCGCTGCCGTCGCGGCTGCCGATGGCGGCGTGACTTTGTTTCGCTTTAACAAGCCAAGCGCGGGTAACGCGACGCTGATCGCGAATGGCGGGAGTGGCGGAGGTGGAGGCGGCCGTATCAGTTTCGAGGGCTCTTCTATCGGTGGAACAGCGCGGTTGGAAGTCTTTGGCAACGGTTACATGGACATGAGCGCTCACAGCGGGCCGAGTCTGTCGATCGGCTCGATCGAAGGGGACGGGCAAATCTATCTCGGTAAAGCGACTCTCATCGTCGGCACCAACTCACTCAGCACAACCTTCTCTGGTGTGCTTCACCCAGGCGATCCGAGCGGCGGCAGTGGAACTGGCTTTTTGAGCAAGATGGGAACAGGCAGTTTGTCTTTAACTGGCGCCAATCTTTACACCGGCGGAACGACTCTTACCCAAGGCAGCCTGGTTGTAAGTAACAGGGCTGGGTCGGGCACCGGCACAGGAGCAGTAAGCATCAATGCCGGCACGCTAGGCGGGAGCGGGATCATCGCGGGTGCTGTCACCGTTGGGACTGGGAGCGGGACCGGAGCATTTCTGACTCCGGGGATCGGGACGAACAAGCAAGTCACCCTCACGATCCAGAGCGCCCTCACCGTTAACTCGGACGCGACTTACACCTACACCTTCAAAGGCAACAAAAGCCGGGTGCAAACCGACAAGGTGATTGCCAATGGAGTGACCATTAACGGCGGCACAATTGCGATCAGCTCCAGCAGTCAGAACCGAATCCGGCGCGGCACGGTCCTGACCGTAATCAGCAACACGAGCGCGAACCCAATCAGTGGCACCTTCAGTAACCTGGCTGATGGCGGGATCGTAACTGTGAACGGAAACAATCTCCAGGCCAGCTATTCGGGCGGGGACGGCAACGATCTTACACTGACGGTTGTGCCGTAGCCCAGCGGCTACTCGTAGCACAGTCCGTCCCTGGCCTGTGGGGACCACGAGGCAACCTGGCCTTTTGAACCGCCGCCAACCAGTCACCGGGCGGGACGCCCGGTGGCCCCACAGGCAGGATGCCTGTGCTACGAAGCTGTTTTTTCGAGCAACCGGGAACGTTGCGCTACCATGAGCGATGAGCGAGCGGCTCGCCGATTATGATTATGACCTGCCGAAAGAGCTGATCGCGCAGCGACCATTGCCGCGGCGCGAGGACGCGCGCATGATGGTGCTCGGTCGCGCGCGAGAGACGATCGCGCACCGGCAGTTCCTCGATCTGCCGGAGTTCGTCAGGCCGGGCGACCTTCTCGTCCTCAACGATACGAAGGTGCTGCCGGCCCGGCGCTTTTCCGATGACGGCGCGATCGAGTTTCTTTTCCTCGATCAGCTCGATTCCAAGACTTGGAAATGTCTCGTTAGGCCCGGTCGCAAGATGCGGCGCGGCGCGACCGCGACGCTCGACGGAGTTACGGGAGGTGTCGGAGAAATCCTGGAAGGAGGCGAGCGCCTGGTGCGTTTCGAGCGCGCGATCGATCCCTACCGCATCGGGGAAATTCCGCTCCCGCCTTATCTCCGCCGCGACGCCGATGCGGAAGATGCGACGCGCTACCAAACGGTCTTCGCAAAGAGAGCGGGCGCAGTCGCAGCGCCGACTGCCGGGTTGCATTTTACGCCTGAGATTCTGGCGAAGCTTCCGCACGCCTTCATCACTTTGCATGTGGGGCCGGGAACCTTTCGCCCGGTGCAAAGTGAAACGATCGCCGAGCACCGGATGCACGAGGAGCGCTTCACGATTTCAGAAGAAGCGGCCAGCGCGATCAACGCCGCGGAAGAAATTCTGGCGGTTGGAACGACCAGTGTGCGAGTGCTCGAAGCCGCGGAACGCCGCGACGGCCGCCTCTTTGCTCAGGAAGCTGCGACCGACATTTTCATTCGCCCGCCCTATCGCTTTCGTGCGGTCGATCGATTGCTGACGAATTTCCATCTTCCGCGCTCGACTCTGCTCATGCTGGTGGCGGCGTTTGCCGGTCGCGAATTCGTCCTTCGCGCGTATGCGGAAGCAGTCCGGGAACGCTATCGCTTCTACAGCTACGGCGATTGCATGCTGATCCTGTGAGCGTGGAAGGGTTAAAGCGTTGAAGGGTTGAAGCGGGTTGATTGCTCGCGCTTCAACGCTTCAGCGCTTTATCGCTTCAACCCTGCGGTTATCATGCCCACATGGATTCATTCGAGACGACCGAAGGCCCAGCCGGCGAACTGGTCATTCGCACGATCGCGATGCCAGCGGATACGAACCCGAGCGGCGACATTTTCGGTGGCTGGATCATGTCGCAAATGGATCTGGGCAGTGGGATTCTCGCCTCGAAAACGGCGCGCTCGCGGGTCGTCACGGTCGCGGTGGACGGGATGTCGTTTCTCCAGCCAGTGCGCGTGGGCGACACGATCGCGTGTTACGCGCGGGTCGAAAGCATCGGGCGCAGCTCAATGAAGATCCCGGTCGAAGTGTGGGCGCAGCGCTACCGCGGGCAGGAACGTTGTCTGGTGACGCGGGCCGTTTTCACCTATGTCGCGGTCGATGAGTCCGGCTCGCCCATTCCCGTGCGGCGCGCTTCGTGATTCGTTAGGCGACTATTACTCTCCGCCGCCTTCGCTGCTTGTGACCGACTCCGGTCCTGAGGTGCCGGTTGTGACGACCGGCGGGCTCGGGAAGAGCTCGGGAATGCGAGCACGCAGCGAACTTAACCGCCGTTGTTGTTTCACTCGGCCCTTGCTCGATCTCGCGACATAATGCGCATAAGCGCGCTCGCGTCGCCCCTGCGCGGTGAGCATGGAGCAACCGGAGAACGGTAGCGCAGCCAGCAGCACAAAAACGAGTACGCGAGCCGCGGTTGTCATTCGTTAGTCTCCAGCAATGCCGCTTGTTCTTTGCCGTTCTCGAGCTCGAAAAGGCCAGCGCGGACCATCTGCTCGACAGTCTTGTAGATTTTCCAATCGCAGAATTCGCTGCGGCTGTGCAGCTCCGTCAGACTGAGCTCGTCGTTGTAGGCCAGTTGCCAGATTTCTTCCGCGACCGGGCGCAAATCCTCAAACTCAGGGACGTCCCAGGTCAGGTTCAACTGCCGCCGTTTCAGTCGCGCGTTTTGCCCGCGCATCCGGTTGCGCAGGTCCTGGAACTGATCGCGCATCTGGATGGCGTTAATCAAAACCTCATCCGCCCCCCGGGCGAGCGCGCTGCCTTTGCCCCAATCGATGCCGACTTGCGTCTTGTTCGAAAAAAAGAACGTGCCGGCGCGATGCTCGTGCAGGAAGAGCTGCCAGAAAGCTTCCTCGCCGCTGAGATGCTGGAAGCGGCCCCAGCGCGGCGTCCCGCGCTCGAAATAAAAGGTCGAGATCGTCTCGCCGGCTTCATCCGCGATCGTGAGCAGACCGGTCTGCATCGATTGGATGATTGTTTGATAAATCGTGACGATGTCGAAATTCTCGAGGCTGCCGGTCAGCTCGAGCGCATTGTTAGGGGTGTGAGTTAGCTCGCGCGATTGAAAGAGCCGGCTGGCCAGTTTTTCGGAGAGGAAATGAAAGAAAGAGGGAACCCGTCGCATCAGCTCGGGAAAATCGCTCCGCCGGAAACATTGCACGCTGAGTTGAGCGCAGGCGCGCGCGGTATGATGCCGGGGCAGGCCAAGCAGGGCGCCGGTTTCGCCAAAAATATCGCCACGCGAAAGCACGGTCGCCGGGGTGCCGGGACGTGCGTTGGGCGGCAGCAGCTCGGCCGCGCCGCGGTTGATGATGAAAAGCTCTTCACCCTCATCCTGCGTCGTGTAAATGACGTTGCCCTCCACGTAATGCCTCACGCACGAGAGCCCGCCGATCGCCTTCAGCTCGACAAGCTGAAGCGATTTGCAGAAGGCAAAAAAGTCGCGCTGAAGCATGCCTGAGGAAAAGCAAGAGTCGTGCGGGACGGTGGAACGCCGGGACATTTTGGCCGCGGCCCGCTTTTCAAGCCCCGGATTCGCCGGTAAACACTTCTGCGATGAGCGGGTTGGCCTATCTTTTCGAGCGATTTCCCTCCTTTGCCCAGACATTCTGTTACCGCGAGGTCGGCGAGTTGCGCCGGCAGGGCCTTGAACCGGCGGTCTTTTCCATTCGCCGGCCAGCCGATGAGCCGCCGCAGAATTGGGCGTCGGCGATCGTTAACGCAGTGCAATATCTCCCGCCCGATGAGGAATTGGTGCGCGAAATCGATCGCGCCGTCCGCAAAGGTCGGCTCCCGAAACCAGCGGCGCGCGAGATCGCGGCGTGGGGGCGCAAGACCGATTTCCTGCGCCTCTATCAGGCCGCGTGGCTCGGGCCGCGGCTGCGCGAAAGCGGGGTGCGCCATGTGCACGCGCATTTTGCCGGGATGGCAGCGCGTACCGCCTGGTGGATCGAGCGGTTCTTTGGGATCGGCTTCAGTTTTACAGCGCACGCCAACGACATCTTCGCGCCGAAGCCGTTTGAGATTTCGTTAGGCAAATTGATCGGCGCGGCCGGAGCGGTCGTGACCGTGAGCGATTTCGCAGTGCAATTTCTGCGCGACAGATTTCCCGGCCACAACCGCAAGATCGTGCGAGTCTATAACGGGATTGAGCTCGATCGCTTTCGGCCGAGCGATTTTTCCGCCGATCCGCCGCTCGTGATTTCGATCGGGCGGTTGATCGAGAAGAAAGGGTTCGCCGATTTGATTGAATCCTGCGCCTTGCTGCACCGGCGCGGCCTTAAGTTTGGCTGCGAAATCATCGGCAAAGGTCCGCTCGAAAGCGCCCTGCGCGGGCAGATCGCGGCCGCCGGCCTAACGAATACGGTGACGCTCGCCGGGCCTTTGCCGCAGGAGGAAGTGATCGCGCGGCTGGCCGGCAGCACCGTCTTCGTGCTGCCCTGCGTCACGGAAGCCGGTGGAGGAATGGACAATCTGCCCACGGTCATCATGGAAGCGATGGCCGCGGCGCTGCCGGTTGTTTCCACGCCCGTCAGTGGCGTGCCGGAAATGATCGTGGCCGGGGAAACCGGGCTGCTCGTTGCCGAGCATGAGCCGGCCGACCTCGCCGACGCCCTCGCTCGCCTGCTCGAGAATCGCGAACTGGCGCGATCGTTAGGCGAGAAAGGACGCACCCGCGCGACCGAGCTTTTCGCGATCGAGAAGAGCGGTCGCGCGCTCCGCGAGATTTTTCAGCGGCTCGGTGCGATTGATTCGTAACGCGTCACTCGGCTGTCGAAGGCAGCAGCCACTTGTCGCTTGCCCCAGACTTCGCCGTGTCGAAACTTTGGCCGATGCCAAAACTCCTCTTTCACCGGATTGCGATCAGCCTCCTCTGCCTGCTGGTCGCGCCCCTTTCTCCTGCCGCCCGAACGCCCAACTGGATCGACACTTACAACCGGCTCCTCGCCAAATACGTCACCGATAGCGGCGTCAGATATGGCGCCTGGAAAAGCGACGCTGCCGACATGCAGGCGATCCAGGATGTGGTGAACGCGATCGCGCTGGAAAAAGTCGTGTCGTTAG